>NZ_WTKW01000321.1:0-4761 GCF_011378745.1 Pseudoalteromonas sp. Z1A6 | reverse complement strand
TATTTAAAGGTGAGTTTGATGATTTACTCATATTTAAAAAGAGATTAGGTCAAAACTTAATCGATTATAAAAAGAATATTCCTCCTCATATTCAGGCAGTTAAGAAACACCAGAAAAAAAATAGCGAATTTACGGTCAATAGGGGTGAATTTGTTACATTTGTTTACACAACTGCTGGAGTTGAACTATATCAAGGCTTTCATAGCTATGACTATGCAACTTATGTAGAAAAACAGATTGTACCGTTAATTGAAATGGTTGATCTTGTTTCGCACTCAAGTGTTTATTTTGGGTTAAATTTACAAGAGGAACTTTTTTAATAACACCATAAATAGCAACATATCTGTGTTTTCATACTGTCCACATCTTATTTATTCTAGTTTATTGCGATTTTGATTATTATATTCGCAAATATTTCTTTTTCTGTAAAGGTTTGTTAACTTTTTGTTGGCTTTTTGGTGGTTTTTGTTTATTATTTGCTTTAGTTACTGTTAATCTTATGTAACTAAAATAAATAAATAATGATTACTACTATAAAGTAGTGACACCAGGGAGAATCAAATGTTAAACAATCAAGTAGCTAAAGCAGTGCGTGTCGCACTTGCATTTGGTGCAGCTTCAACAGCTGCATTTTCAGGTAATACAATGGCAGCCGAAGGCGCCGATAAAGTAGAAAGAATTGAAGTAACTGGTTCACGTATCAAAAGAACTGATATGGAAGGTGCGAATCCAGTACAAATATTAACACGCGATGACCTAATTGCTTCAGGTATTGGTAACGTAGGTGACATTCTTCAAGAAATTCCTTCAGTTGCTGGTGCGGGTACTAATGCTTCTGTTAATAATGGTGGCTCAGGCGCGGTGCGTGTATCTTTACGCGGTTTGGGTTCTTCAAGAACGCTAGTATTATTAAACGGCCGTAGAATGGTTGCGTCGGGTAGTGGTGCAAACTCTTCTGTAGATTTAAGTACAATCCCTACAGCAATTATCAAGCGAGTTGAAATTCTAAAAGACGGTGCTTCTGCAATTTACGGTTCAGATGCTATTGGCGGTGTAGTTAACGTTATTACACGTGATGATTTTGAAGGTTTTGAAGCTACAGCAAGTTACGATGCTTCGACACATGGCGGTGATGGCGAAACTAAAAGCTACGATTTTACTGTAGGTTTAACAAGCGATAAAGGCAGCGTGGTAGCTAGTGCATATTACGTTCAGCAGGGTTCTCAGTCTTCTGGTGATAGAGACTGGTCTAAATTTTCTTTAGACATGGATCATACAGGTGAGCTTTCTAAAGGTGGTTCTTCAGCTCCACCATGGGGTCGTTACAACGGTATTGATGGTTCAGTAGCTGGTGAAGATTGTTCTTCTTTTACTCACGGTGCAGCTAATGGTCCTGGTCAATCAGATCCAAGCGATTTTTCTAATCCAACTGGTTATGATTGTTGGGATTGGGATAAAGATACTTACAACTTTGCGCCTGTAAACTTTCACTTAACTCCGGCTGAGCGATATGGCGTATTTGTTCAGAGTAACTATGAGTTTTCTGATCATGTTCGTTTCTTTTCAGAAGTTAGTTTAAACCGCCGTATTTCAGATACTAAGCTTGCTCCATTACCTCTAGCACCACTTGCGTTCTTTGGTGTGACAAATGCAAATTATTCTGCAGATAACTACTATAACCAACAATTTGGTCCTAAAGACAGAAATGGTGACTCAGTTGAGATTTCTGATTGGCGCCGTCGTATGGTTGAAACTGGCGGTCGAGATACTCAATTTCGCGTAGATACAGTTCGCGCAGTAGTTGGTTTTGAAGGCGATATCAATGACGATTGGGGTTATGAAGTTTCATACATCTTTGGTTCAAGTGATTCTACAACTAAACGAGCTGGTGGCGTAAACTTTGAAAAAGTTTCACAAGCCGTAGGTCCTTCATTCCAAGACGTTGACGGTAGCATTGTATGTGGAACTGTAGATGATCCTATCGCTGGTTGTACATCATTAAATGTATTTGGTATCCCAGGAACTGATACTCAAGTTACTCAAGAAATGTTAGATTTTATTTCGTTTGAAGCTCACGATTTTGGTTCAAACGAACAGCAAATTATTAGTGGTAGTGTGTTTGGTAGTGCATTTGAATTACCAGCAGGTAGTTTAGGTATGGCATTTGGTCTAGAACATCGTGAAGAGAAAGGTGGTGATTTCCCTGATGCACTAATAGCATTAGGAATTACATCTGGATCTAGCCGTCAAGAAACATCAGGCAGCTACACTGTAGATGAGGCTTATGCTGAGTTTAATGTACCGCTATTATATGACGCACCTTTTGCAAAAGTGTTAGAGCTAGATTTAGCAATTCGTTATTCTGATTATGATACTTTTGGCGATACTACAAACCATAAAGTAGGAATTAAATGGTCTCCTATGGACGGCCTTATGTTCCGAGGAACATCATCTACTGCATTTAGAGCACCTTCAACTTCTGACTTATTCTCTGGCGCATCAGATAATAGCCCTGAAGTTTCGGACCCGTGTGCTACTAACCCTACATCATTCTGTATAGCTGACGGCGTACCAGCAGCTGGTTTTGAACCTATTGGTGACCAATTATCTTCTACTCTTGGTGGTAACCCAGAGTTGCAACCAGAAGAAGCTGATATATTTACAGTTGGTGTAGTTTATAGCCCTGAGTTTGTTGATGGTTTATCTTTCACAATCGATTACTGGGATATCGAGCTGGAAAATGCAATTAGCTCTGTAGGCGAGCAGTTAATTTTAAACAAGTGTGCTGAAAGCGGTACATACTGTGATCAAATAACTCGTTATACATCAGGTATTTTAGCTGGTAACTCAAGTGACATTGATAACAGAAACATAAATGTTGGTGGTGTAGAGTCATCTGGTTACGACTTTAATGTTGCTTATACAACTGATACGTCAATTGGTTCATTATCAGCAAGCTTAGATGCAACTTACTATGACGACTACACAATAACTCAAGCCGACGGTTCAACACTTCAAAATGCTGGCTACTACCGCCGAAATAGTGGTGATGGTAACTTCCCTGAGTGGAAAACTAACTTCAATGTATCGTTAGCTCAAGAGAATTGGTCTGCAACTTATGCATTGCGTTACATTGGTGAAGTTGAAGAAAACTTTACAAATATTGACCCTGATGATTTAGCTGATGTTAACTCTTCATTTAGAACTGAAGCCGTTAATATCGGTGGTACTCTTGATTCTTATGATGTTATTAGAACCGTTGACTCACAAGTAATACACAATGTTCGCTTTAGTTACTTCCTTGATAACTACACAGCTACTGTTGGTATTAATAACGTATTTGATGAAGATCCTCCGTATGCAGCAACAGGGTTTAACGATAATACAGACCCTCGTACTTACAATACAACTGGTCGTCATATATTCTTGACTCTTAACGCTAAGTTCTAGAGTTCAGAAAAACAATAATAAAGCGCTAATATTCATAATATTAGCGCTTTTACTTTAAGGGAATAAAATGAAAAAGCTAATCGTAATAATCATTTCAAGTTTACTATTTCTATCTGGTTGTAGTTCACTGAGTGAAGACTCTCTAAGCAGTAATGAAAATATGGTATGCGAAAAAATAGCGGTGACAGGTAGTAATATTAAAAAGCGTACATGCATGTCAAAAGAGTTGGCAGAAGAAAGACGCAAAAAAAACCAAGAGGCAATGAGAGAAATTAACAAAAGAGGAAATATTTACCAAGATAGGAACTAATTTTACTACTAAGTTTAATTGCAATACTTTAACTTATGTTCGAAATCTTGATGTGTTAGTACTAATAATAATGCGGACAGGTTATCTATATTAAGTAAACTATTTGCTATTAAACTTACCCCTCCTCCAGGCTACATTATTTCATTGAATTTCGACTATCTGCCAAACCTTGTTAACGTGGTAACTTTGTATTTAGTTGGTGTTTTCTCGTATTTCAATAACGTATGTTTTACAAAAGCATTATATATGATTTATCTCTTAGTGAATTTAAGTGGTTGATTTTAATGGTAATAAGTTTTTAAGTGTTTGTCGTTATTTATAATTTATAGCTTATTTATTTTGAGTAACTATAAACTATAGTTGTTCTATTTCTAGCGATAATCATTGTAGAGGCTCCCGGCAAAAGTATCTGTAAATATGAATATAGAGGATATCCCGCATTACACTTAATAGGGGATAACTCTTCTTAAGTACATTCAATATTAACAGTTAAGGCCTTATCAGATACATGTAGCTTATCTGATGATTTTGGATGTTTTAACTTTGATTTACCGGTTAATGTGATACTCAGATGAATGTTACCAAATTAGTAAATAAAGAGATGGTTTCAATATTATTAGAACAAGTATTAAGGAATAATATTGGCCAGTTAATAACCAAATGTTCAAGCACTACCTTCACAATTGAGTTCATAATTTCCTCTCATTAAACAAACACTCATCAGTCGATGCTCTTTTCGAGTATAAAAATGATAATGAACATTTTTACGACATATCAAAGAAAGTTTATTTATGATTTGCAGCTGGCTAGCTCAATAAATCAGGTTAAACACGATGTAGGCCAAATTACAAAATAATATAACCAAACTTATAATCTGACATGTGTACCAATAGTTCTAAACTGAATTTTTCAAACAAATTAAATGCAGGCAGTAGTAGGTATTTACATAAAAGCCACACAGGTAGCTTGGTTATAATCTGCCTATCCTAAAAAGATCAGGA
>NZ_WTKW01000320.1:0-4775 GCF_011378745.1 Pseudoalteromonas sp. Z1A6 | reverse complement strand
CGACTTTTGTCGGCTTTTTAATGCAAGCCTTGCAGGCTCTGCTGTTTGTACCTGTTACATATGTAACCCAAGCATGTAACTCATACTCATTTAAATGTAATTTTTGCCCACCTGAATTCTCACTTAATAAAATATCCTTATATTTCAGTGCATTAATTATGGCATCGAAATTGTAATAACAAAGGTAACTAGCCCGATAAAATTTCCATATTGGGGCTGCACTATTCACCGTAATGTAAGGATTAAGTTATGAACCGCTTCAAGTTAACTATCGCTTTAGTATCATTTTGTTGTTTATTTTTATTAGCTTGCGCTACAAAAGTAAGTGCAGCAACCAACATGGCCGTAGTAAGCAGTGTAGCCACTCAACCTAACTTACAACAAGCTATCACCAACACCCTGCGAACTAATCCTAACCTAGCGTTAAGTGATATTCGTGTGCAGGTAAAAAATGGTGAAGTAGATTTATACGGTGAAGCACAAACTGGTTTTCAGCGCGCACTAGCTCAAAAGTTTTTAGAAAATATGGATGGGGTTAAAATCATTCGTAATAAAATTAGCGTTATTTAATACGCACCACATAAACTTATTTGTATAACTAATTCATAAGCGCGGCTTGTTACTCCAACACAATCTGCGCTTTTTTATACCCTGTTTAAGGCAAGTTTTGCTGAGCACAAAGATAAAATAAAACCTATATAATGTAATTATTCCTCCCACAAAAGCGATAGATCCCATTAATACCAAACATACTAGTAGCTTGGCTAATAGAACAAGTTACGTCAGCATTAGTTACCATCCTCGTTGTAGTACAGCTATCTAAACAATTGAGCCAATAGATCGTTTGGTTACTGTTTAACTTATAAATATAAGCGCGCAACTCTACGAACTTGTTATGCGTAAAAAGAAGCTAAAAATGACCCCCTAATTTTTACACTATTGCTTATATTTAGTTTTTGTAATACTGAAGAAGAGTGATTTGGATTTAATGCTAGCGTGTCTGTCTCTGGTTTTTTTAGCCCTGAAATAAACTCAGTTAATATTGTAAAAGTTTGCACAGGTTCTTCAGCCGATCGAGCGGGACTGAAAGTGGATAATTTAGTTATTGAAATAGATGGGGGCATTATTCCAAAGTGTGCCGCAAAGGAAGTCAGTGGATAAACACTACTTTTACTTATTAAACACTCCTATATTCAATAAACATAACACTAGATATTTAAACTTTTAGCTAATAATCCGTTTATAAAAAACAACAGCGCAATTTTACTCTGTAAAAATGCGCTGTTTGTAAGTAACTATTTCCCAATGCTTTTGCCTAATGAGCTTTAACTAAATTACTCACTTTGGTTTGAATCAGCATCATCACCACTGCCTTTATTTGATGATTGCTGTCTTATTTTATCGCTAATCATGGCATCGAGTTTTTCGCCCCCTTTAATGCCAAAGTCGAGCGTACGAATTGGGAATGGAATGCTAATGTCAGCTTCGTCTAGCGCTTGCTTAACGGCAACAACACCTTTATGGCGTACCGTCATAAAGTCAGGCTCGCCTGGGTATTTAATCCAAAACCACACCAGTAAGTTAATGCTGCTGTCGCCAAAACCTTCGGCGTATACAGCGGTTTCGTCTTTACGTATTACGAAGTCAAATTCATTTATTTTTTCGACGATGACGTCCTTTGCTTTTTCTATGTCGTCGCCGTACGAAATACCTACAGGTACTTCTATGCGCCTAACACCTAGCGTGGTGTAATTTTTTAGTACATTTCTAAATAATACTTTGTTTGGTACCAGTATTAACTGCCCATAAAAGCTCTCTATTAGCGTGTTACGTAGGTTTATAGAATGTATTGAACCAAACACGTCATCGGTTTCTATTACGTCGCCTGTTTTGAATGGTTTGCGTACACCCATAGCAATACCGGCTATTAAGTTTTCGGTCATATCCTGAAAAGCAAAACCAATTGCTAAACCAACAATACCCGCACCAGCAAGCAGTGAGGTAACAGTGCCTTTTAAGCCAACAAAATCGAGCGCTATAAATAAGCCTATACACAACACAATAACTTTAAAAATTGACGCCATTAAGTCGGCAATTTGTTTTGAGTCGAGTGAGCGGCGTAATACGTTTTTCATCAGCTTGCCAGCAAAGCGTGCCAATATTGAAAACACAATTGCGATCAGTATCGCAACTATAAAATTAGGGATATGACTTATTACAACATCAAACCACCCTCCGAGCTTTTCTTCTATTAGTTTTTCGGCTTCGTCAATTGACGGAATGCTGATCATTTTATTTGCACCTATTTAATTAGTGTTCTCATTAATATTAGATGAGATTGCAAATATAACGCCAACATCAAAAAAGCCATGCAATGCATGGCTTTTAAGTTTTTTATTTAAGCTTATAAACCTAATTTTGTTCGTCGCGCATAAATACCGGCTCAAGCTCTTTAACTGTTGCCTCTGGGCTAAAGTAATAACCTGCTACCGTAAACTCTTTAAGTTGGCTTAACTGCGTTACTTTATTTTCGATAATGTAGCGCGCCATCATGCCGCGTGCTTTTTTAGCGTAAAAGCTAATTACTTTGTATTGACCGTTTTTACAGTCTTTAAAGTGTGGGGTAATAATTTGTGCATTTAATGCTTTCTTATCTACCGCTTTAAAGTATTCGTTTGAAGCAAGGTTAACTAAGTATTGCGCGTCTTGTGCTTTTAATACGTCGTTTAATTTATTCGCTATTACGCTGCCCCAAAACTCGTATAAGTTTTTGCCACGCGAGTTTTCAAGCTTGGTGCCCATTTCTAGGCGGTAAGCTTGCATTAAATCAAGTGGTTTTAATAAGCCATATAAGCCAGAAAGGATACGTAAGTGGTTTTGTGCATAATCAAGCTCGCTAGCTTTAAGCGTGCTTGCATCTAAACCGCCGTATACATCGCCATTAAAGGCAAGCACTGCTTGTTTAGCATTACTTTGTGTAAACGGCTGCGCCCACTCGCTAAAGCGTGCTGCGTTAAGCCCAGATAGCTTGTCGCTAATTTTCATTAAACTGCCAATTTGCGCTGGTGTTAGTTCACGGCATACTTTCATGAGCTCTTCGCTGTGCTCTAGTAATTCAGGCTGAGTGAACTTGTCTGTTGCGGGTGGCGTTTCGTAATCAAGATTTTTTGCAGGTGAAATAACAGTGATCATAGTTAGCTATTGACTTGTAATTTATTTAGTGTCAATTTCAACATTAAATGAAACGAAAAGCACGTTTTGTTTAAATAAATCCTCTCTTAATAACCCATGCATTGCCGTTTTTTTATTGATCAGGACATAAGACCTATCAAGCATTGTCACACTGTTGCAGTATGGATTAGATATATTAAGAGTGATTAGATTTTTCTTTTAACTTGCTTGGAATGAGGAAAGCAAATGACTTCAGCTCTACAAAGGCTAAAACAACATTCATCTATCGTAGCCGACACTGGTGATATTGAAGCTATTAAAAAGCATCAACCAGAAGATGCAACTACAAACCCATCGCTTTTATTAAAAGCGAGCGAGATTGAAGCATATAAGCCTTACCTAGATAAAGCTTGGAGCTACGCAAAAGAAACCGAGCAAGAGCCAGCTAAACAACTTGAACTAGCATGTGATTACTTTGCCGTATTACTAGGTAAAGAAATTAGCGCTATTGTACCTGGTTATATTTCTACTGAAGTAGATGCACGCCTTTCGTTTAATACGCAAGCTACGATTGATAAAGCACATACCCTACTTAGCCTTTACGAAAAAGAAGGTGTAAGCAAAGACAAAATTTTAATTAAAGTAGCGTCTACATGGGAAGGTATTAAAGCCGCTGAGCAACTAGAAAAAGAAGGGACTAAATGTAACCTTACTTTATTATTTAGCGATGCCCAAGCTCGCGCGTGTGCCGATGCAAACGTATTTCTAATTTCGCCATTTGTTGGCCGTATTTTAGATTGGCACGTTGCTAACGGTATGGAAAAACCAACCGATCCGCTACAAGATCCAGGTGTTCAGTCTGTACGCAGCATTTTTGAATTTTACAAACGTCATGACTACAAAACAGTTGTGATGGGTGCAAGTTTCCGTAATACAGGCGAAATTATTGCACTTACAGGTTGTGACAAGCTAACTATTAGCCCTAATCTTTTAGAAGATTTAGGTAACCTTGAAGGCGCACAAGAATATTTGCTTGAAAGCGATGTTCCACAAGAGCCAAAACCAGAGCCATTAACAGAAGCACAGTTCCGTTGGTTACATAACCAAGATGCTATGGCTACTGAAAAACTAGCTGAAGGTATTCGCTCTTTTGCTGATGCACAAGAACAACTAGAGGCGCGCTTTAAAGCAATGTAATTTGCTATAATCGTGTTTTAAAAACGTCGCAATAGCGGCGTTTTTTATGCCTAAAATAGGCTACTTCTCTATTTAACCCTCATATCGTCTTCATATAATCTTCGTATAAACCTTCATCAAATAATCACACTTATGTAACATAACTGTCACTTTTTTATTCTATTTTAACTAGGCCTGTGGTATAGGTATTCTTGAGGTCAATAAAATCAATAGGAGAAGTTCATGGATAGCCTAAACGATATATTAGAGATATTAGAAGGACCAGATACAACAAGGAAAACCTCTCAGAAAAATAAAAAAAGAAAATGGCGTGAAATAGAAGCAATAAAAGACAAACAGCGCCTACGTAAAGAACTACAAGAACTAGACTACTTTACAGACAGTATTGCAATTGAAGAGCTCGACTT
>NZ_WTKW01000032.1:0-20055 GCF_011378745.1 Pseudoalteromonas sp. Z1A6 | reverse complement strand
AATAAGTTTTAAATAAACTATTGAAAACACCTAGAAGGTTGATTTGATTTAGTTCGAATTAAAAGTTTTAGCAGAACTCGGCATGTTGTCCTTTGCGGATTGAAATTAGTTTAATCTAGGGGGCGGTTAAATCGCGGCGCGGGGTTTGTAACCTAGCTGGCTCGGTAACTACTCCTGCGTTACGCTACTGGCTTACTTCCATGTGAAAATAAGTAAAAACCGAGCAAAGCTTCCGCGTCCTGTTCACGCCCCTTACCACATCCATTTAGGCAACAAAGAGTTAATCGTCCCTAGAAAAAAACCTAGGGGAAGCGCATGTTTGGTAGCACGCTTTTACAGGCATTAAAAAAGACGAGCACTTTGCAATGATCGTCTTTTTTATAACAGTCAGCTAATTACTCTTGAAAGTAAGTACCCCAACCATCGTACTCAACTTCGCACTCAACGGCTAGTTGCGCTAGCTTATCAACGTCTTCCATAATAACGTCTACGTCTAGCTCAGCTTCAACTACAATGTCAAAGCTCCAAATTTTGTTACCGTCTTCAAGCTCAAGCTCTGCTGGTTCTTCAACATCGTAACCCAATTTAAAAGCAGCAAGTGCAGCTTGCTCTAACTTAGGAAAGTCTTCACACACAAAGTGGTGCTCTACTTCATAAAGTATTTCAGGGTCTGACCCATCTTCAAGTAGTGAACTTACGATGTCTTCACTTATTTCACGCCAGTTTTCCATTATTTTTCTCTCACTTGAGCATCTAATTCAGTTATTTTAGCAGCCATAATGCTATGCACGCTTTTAGCATGCTCACGCGCGCTAATTTCTTTATCAAGCGGTATAGGCGCTAACATTTCGATGTGAATTGTACCATTATCCCAACGATTTAGCTTAATGGTTTTATGTGTTGTATTCATACATACCGGAATTATGGGTACATCTGCGCTCATTGCGGTGTGAAATGCACCCGTTTTGAATGGTAGTAACCCTCTTCCATAGCTTCGTGTGCCTTCTGGAAACATCCATACAGATAAGCCATTATTTTTAATTTTTTCGGCTGCTTTTGAGATAGTTCCTGCCGCTTTGGAGCGATTCGATCTGTCTATTAATATATTACCCGACAACCAATAAAGCTGACCAAAAAATGGGATCCACTTTAAGCTCTTTTTACCCAAACTTACGCAGTTTTTTGGCACCATTGCTGGCACTGTAAATAAGTCGTAGCTATTTTGATGATTAGCAACATAAACTGCAGGACCTGGATCAACGGCATCTTTATGACGTGTTAGAACTAGCTTAACGCCAACCATTTTAGCCATTGAGCCAAACCAACCCGCTATAATATGTACATTATTAGGGTGAAATGGTCTTACAATCGAAAGTAATAAACCAAAAATACAACTGAATAATATAAACAGCAGCATAATAAAAACGCGTATAACAGCTAGCAAATGGGCTTCTCCAAAAATGAATTATAATTATTATAGCGTTATTTTGTGACACAAACGAGTCAATAGCGCACAAGTGTACGCTGAAATATTTAAGCTCTTTATTTTAAAACAAAAACGGCCTGCAAATGCAGACCGTTTTTATTTATACAAAAAAGTAATTGGCTACTCTTCGCTAATAACGTCTATTGGTTCATCATCTTGAGGTGTTAGCTCAACAACAGCTTCGTCAACACGCTGTAAGCCACGCGGTAGTTTATTACCCCTACGTCCTCGCTCACCATGATAATGCTCTAAATCACTTGGTTTAAGTGTTAGTTTACGCTTACCAGCATGAAGCGTAACACTGCTACCTAGTGGTACAACAGCAAGCACTTTTACAAACTCTTCACGGGCTTGTACTTTAGCACCTGGTATAGAGATGATTTTATTACCTTTACCCTTACCTAATTTTGGTAAGTCTCGCAGCGGGAATAAAAGCATTCGACCTTCGTTAGAAATAGCCATACAGTAATCGCTAGCAACATCGTTCACTCTAATAGGAGAAAGTAATATTCCACCTTTAGGGACACTTACGAGCGCTTTACCGTTTTTATTTTTACTAACCAAGTCTTTGAAGTCGGTAATAAAGCCGTAACCTGCATCTGACGCCATAAGCAATACTTGCTCGTCTTCACTCATTACCACGTGCTCAAAATTAGCGCCTGGTGTTAAGTTAAAACGACCTGTCATTGGCTCCCCTTGGCTACGCGCCGAAGGTAGACTGTGCGCATCAGTTGCAAACGCCCGCCCTGCTGAATCTAAAAATACCGCAGGTTGATTACTCTTACCACGAGCAGAGGCTCTAAAGCCGTCACCTGAGCGATAATTTAAGCCTTGTACATCTAAGTCATGACCTTTACCAACGCGTGCCCAGCCTTTGTCTGATAGCACAACAGTAACTGACTCTGACGGAATTAAATCTTTTTCGTTAAGTGCTTTCGCTTCTGAGCGCTCAATCACTGGTGAGCGACGATCGTCACCGTACATTTCAGCGGCTTCTTGAATTTCTTTTTTAAGCAGTGTCGACATACGACGTTCTGAGCCCAAAATTTGCGCTAATTTATCACGTTCTTTAGCCAGTTCGTCTTGCTCACCACGAATTTTAAACTCTTCAAGTTTTGCTAAATGACGAAGTTTTAATTCTAGAATTGCTTCTGCCTGCGTATCAGTTAAATCAAAGCGCTCCATTAATACAGGCTTTGGTTTATCTTCGCTGCGAATGATTTCAATCACTTCATCAATATTTAAAAAGGCGGCTAGCAAACCCTCTAAAATATGTAGACGTGCTAATACTTTATCTAAACGATACTGCAAACGACGACGCACTGTTTCGCGTCTAAATATTAGCCACTCACTTAAAATACAGCGTAAGTCTTTAACTTGCGGGCGGCCATCTAGGCCTAGCATGTTTAAGTTTACGCGGTAATTTTTTTCAAGATCGGTGGTTGCAAATAAATGCGCCATTAATGGCTCAGCTTTAATGCGGTTTGAGCGCGGAATAATTACAATGCGTGTTGGATTTTCGTGATCTGACTCGTCACGTAAATCGGCAATCATTGGTAATTTTTTAGCGTTCATTTGCGCTGCAATTTGCTCAAGTACTTTACCACCAGAACATTGATGCGGCAGCGCTGTAATAACAATATCGCCATGCTCTTCGGTATAAACCGCACGCATTTTGATAGACCCACGACCGGTTTTATATATTTTATGAATATCGGCTTTTGGAGTAATTATTTCAGCATCTGTTGGGTAATCTGGTGCATGTACAAGCTCAAGTAATTCTTCAAGCTCTGTTTTTGGTTTATCAAGTAATAAACAACATGCACTAGCCACTTCACGTACGTTATGTGGCGGAATATCGGTTGCCATACCTACGGCAATACCCGTTATACCGTTTAGTAAAATATGCGGTAAACGAGAAGGCAGTACAACAGGCTCATCCATTGTACCATCAAAGTTTGGTGTCCAATCTACGGTGCCTTGGCCAAGCTCTTTTAATAGTACTTCTGAAAACTTAGATAAACGCGCTTCGGTATAACGCATTGCTGCAAACGATTTAGGGTCATCTGCCGCACCCCAGTTTCCTTGTCCATCTACCAAAGGGTAGCGGTAAGAAAACGGCTGCGCCATTAATACCATCGCTTCGTAACATGCACTGTCGCCGTGTGGATGGTACTTACCAAGCACGTCACCCACTGTACGGGCTGATTTTTTGTACTTAGCGTTAGCCGACAAACCCAGCTCGCTCATCGCATAAATAATACGACGCTGTACTGGTTTTAAACCATCACCTACATGCGGTAAGGCGCGGTCCATGATCACGTACATGGAATAATTTAAATAGGCGTCTTCGGTAAAACGCCCCATTGTTTGTTGCTCAATTCCTTGCATTAGCAAGGTATCTGTATCACTCATTAAAGCTTACCTAGTTTTTCTTATAGCTTACACGGTAGATTACATTGGCGTAATCATCGCTTACTAACAGACTGCCGTCACCTAATTCTGCAAATGCAACAGGGCGTCCAAATGTTGTTTCGTCTTTCATAAAGCCAGTAATAAATGGCGTATATTTAGTTACGCGACCTACTTCAATTGTTGCTAGCCCTATTTTATAACCTGACTTTTTAGAACGGTTCCATGAGCCATGTTCAGCAACAAATAATTGTTGCTTATAGCTTGCTGGAAATTGCTTACCGTTATAAAAATGAATACCCAGTGGCGCTACATGCGCAGCAAGTGCAAGAGCTGGCGACGTGTAATCGGCAATATTTTTACCTTCACCAAACTCAGGGTCAATAATTGCACCGGCATGAACATACGGAAAACCAAAATGCTCACCTTCTTGCGTTGCACGGTTTAACTCATCAGGCGGAATATCATCGCCCATCATGTCGCGACCGTTATCACTAAACCATAAAGCTTGAGTAGCTGGATGAAAATCAAAACCGACGGTGTTTCTAACGCCCTTGGCTATTGTTTTTATTTGTTTTGTTTCTACATTAAGCGCAAAAATACGACCAAAACGTTCATCCTCAGCACAAATATTACACGGTACACCCACCGGAATGATTAGCTCGCCCGTTGGTGCAAAACGTAAAAATTTCCAACCATGATGACGCTCGCTCGGTAATGCGTCATAAACCACATCAAATTTTGGATCTTTTAATTGGGTATCAATATTTTTAAAGCGAATAATACGATGCACTTCACCTACGTATAAATCGCCATCTTTAATTGCTATGCCAGAGGGCATGTTTAGGCCTTTAGCCACAACAATTTTTTTATCTGCTACGCCATCGCTATTATGATCAATAAGCGCATATACGTTGCCCGCTTTGCGAGAGCCAACATACACAATACCTTTTTTTGAAACGGCTATTTGACGTGCATTTTCTACATCATTTGCAAATAAGCTTATTTCAAATCCCGGTGCGACTGTGAGCTTATCGAGTATATTTTTCGCCATTACAGGAGCGGTAGTCAGCCCAAGTAACAGCAAACTTCCTAGTAGTTTTTTCATTCGCCTCTCCTAGTGTTAAGCACAGGTAATTAAACGAGTGCCTTGTTACCATGATCTTCTAACCATTGACGACGATCAGGCGATCGTTTCTTAGCAAGCAGCATATCCATCATTTCCATGGTTTCTACTTCTTCATCAAGCGTAAGCTGCACTAAACGTCGTGTATTTGGATCCATCGTGGTTTCGCGCAGTTGTAACGGGTTCATTTCACCCAGACCTTTGAATCGTTGTACGTTTACTTTTCCGCGTTTTTTCTCGGCTTCTATGCGCGCCAAAATAGCGGTTTTTTCTTGCTCATCAAGTGCGTAATAAACTTCTTTACCAATATCGATTCTAAATAATGGCGGCATTGCTACATACACATGCCCTGTTTTTACTAACTCTGGGAAATGGCGAACAAACAGTGCACATAATAGTGTTGCGATGTGTAGTCCATCCGAGTCAGCATCGGCCAATATACAAATTTTATTGTAGCGTAATGCCGACATATCGGTTGATTCTGGATCAATACCCAGCGCCACTGAAATATCGTGTACTTCTTGTGATGCTAGTATTTGGCCTGACTCAACTTCCCAGGTATTCAAAATTTTACCACGTAGCGGCATGATAGCCTGAAATTCACGGTCTCTTGCTTGTTTAGCAGAGCCACCAGCAGAATCACCTTCCACTAAAAACAATTCGGTACGGTCGTTATCAGCAGCGCTACAATCGGTAAGTTTACCCGGTAAAGCAGGACCGGCAGTAACACGTTTACGCACTACTTTTTTAGCTGCACGCAAGCGAGTTTGTGCATTTGAAATACATAACTCAGCTAATAATTCTGCGGTATCAGTATGTTCATTCAACCATAAACTAAACGAGTCTTTTACAACCCCCGATACAAACGCAGAACACGAGCGTGATGATAGTTTTTCTTTTGTTTGACCGGCAAATTGAGGGTCTTGCATTTTAACCGATAACACGTAACTACAACGATCCCAAATGTCATCAGGCGTTAATTTCACACCACGAGGGAGTAAGTTTCTAAACTCACAAAATTCACGCATTGCTTCAAGCAAACCTTGGCGTAAACCATTTACATGCGTACCACCTTGCGCGGTAGGAATAAGGTTTACGTAGCTTTCAGCTATTGATTCACCACCTTCTGGTAGCCATACAACAGCCCAGTCAGCGCCTTCAATTGAACTTTTAAATTCGCCAACAAACGGGTCTTGCGGTAATGTTTCAAAACCTTTAATTGCTTCAACTAAATAGTCTTTTAAGCCTGTTTCATAAAACCATTCTTGGGTTTCTTTTGTTTGCTTATTAACAAACTTAATTCGCAGTCCTGGGCACAAAACGGCTTTGGCTTTTAATAAATGATTAAGCTTGGTAATTGAGTAGTTTGGTGAATCAAAGTAGCTAACATCAGCCCAAAAACGAACCGTAGTACCGGTGTTACGCTTACCGACTGTACCAATTACGTTTAAGTCTTCTACTTTATCGCCGCTTTCAAATGCCATTCTGTATTGTTGAGCATCACGTCGTACTGTTACTTCTACACGCGTAGATAACGCATTTACTACCGAAATACCTACTCCGTGCAAACCACCCGAAAATTGGTAGTTTTTATTAGAAAACTTACCACCGGCGTGTAATTTAGTGAAGATCAATTCAACCCCAGGGATACCTTCTTCTGGGTGAATATCAATAGGCATACCACGCCCGTCATCACTTACTTCAAGCGAATTGTCTTCGTGGAGTATTACGTCGATACGAGTAGCATGACCCGCCATAGCTTCATCGACACTGTTATCGATAACCTCTTGGCCTAAATGATTGGGACGTGTTGTATCTGTGTACATCCCTGGGCGTCGTTTTACCGGATCTAATCCATTAAGTACTTCAATGGCTTCGGCGTTATAATTTTGATCACTCATAGTTTTTGTCTTTATATCCGCTAAGGCTCTAATACGTTTTACTAGTTTTATTGTTATATGCGCTAAAGCGTTAATATAGTAACTAACCTCAGTTCAGGCTAACTAGTTTTACGTGATTTTAAGAAAATCTACAATACTTGCAAAGGTGCGTTCAAATTCAACGTAGCTATGATCGCCACCAAATTCTATCAATTGCTTGCATTGCGAATAATATTTTACTGCGTGTTGAAAGTTCAACACTTCATCGCCTGTTTGCTGTAATAAGTACAGTAACTCAGGGTATGCTAATTTATCTACAGCGAGTAATTTAAGTGCCTCAATATGACTGTTATTTAAATCGTAATGATAATCTTGATACGGATTATAATTAGATCCAAGTAACGACTGTAATAAATTATAGGGTGCGACCGCGGGATTAATAACCACTGCAGGAATTTGATAACGCTGCGATAAATACGTGGCAAAAAAACCACCTAACGAGCTACCTAATAAAACGGTATTTGGCGTTAGTAATTGTTCAAGCTCAATTATAGCTTGTAGGGGCTCGTGGTTTAAGTTCGGTACACAATAATCAACGTCATAGTTTGCCATAAGCTCACCAAAGCGCACAGCTTTATATGATTTTTGTGAACTATTAAAGCCATGAATATAAATTACGCGTTTAGCCATACTACTTCCGTTTTTACTTCTACTTTATCTTTTTTACTCTTTATATTTAGCGTTCTGTAAGCTGGTCCCGCATTTTTTTGCTCCCACTCTAAAGTGTGCTTTACAAACTGTATTGAGCTGGCCGGGGTCGCATATATGGGCAGCCCTCTAAAGCTTTGTTCGTAATCATTGTGCACATGCCCATGAAAAAGCGCAGATACATTATTACTATTAACTAAGATATTTAAAAGCTGTGGGCCATTTTCTAATAAGTGTTTATCAAGGTAGCCGTTTATTGGCAGCGGATTATGATGACAAAATATAACTTTACTATTATTCGAGTTGACTAAAGCGTCCGTTACTTCATCTAAATGCGTGCCAGTAACCCATCCTGCGGGCGTGGGCCCTTTAGAATTAATAAGAAGTAGCTCAATCCCATTAGCAATAATATGTTTAGCCGAATTTATTTGCCCACCACTTATGCGATTAAGCATTGCTAGTTCATCATGATTACCTGGCACCCAAAATACAGGACAAGTAATGTCACTGGCATTTATAAGTTCACTAAATAATAAGTACGATTCAAAACTATGATCTTGTGTTAAATCGCCACCAAAAATAATACAGTCTATTGATTGCTTAGCTATGTGTGCCAAGGCTTGTTCAAAATGATCTGCGGTATTTACATTAAAGTACTCACCGCATTTGTCTGCAAATAAATGACTGTCAGTAATATGAGCAATGCACAAAGATGATTTATCAAATGTATATGTATCATCAAACCAAGCCATTATTTACATCCCAATTCAACGTCGCTTGTCCGTGCTCTACACAGGCCACTAACCAGTCGTATAAAAAAGCATTAAGTTGATACTTTTCATCTTTTTGATGCATTTTAGGGTTAGGGTATCCATAAGATGGTTTTATGCGTTGATGGTAATCGTGATGAACAATTTCAGCCACTTTGGCATCGTGATACATGCGTACCGTTAAATACAGTGGCGTAATCCCTTTAACCATTCCTGTTAGCTGCTTAATTGAAATATCCATGGTGTATTTTGCGCTGCCATCAATTTTTGTAGCAAACTCACTGTTGCCAAGTTTAACTTCACGAATGCTTCCTATATTGCGCTCGCTCGGTAACAACTTTAATAGTCGCACATAGTTATGCTCACAAAGTGTTAAATACTTTGGGAGGCTCTGAATATATCGCTTTGTTGCTAATTGTGCTGTCAAAGTACCACCATAATATTAGTAAGAGTTTATGCCCATTTACTTGCCATTTTTTCACGATTAAGCGCAAGCCACTGCATACAAATAACCGTTGCCGCATTATCCATTTCACCGTTATTGAGGCGCATTAGCGCATCATCAACTGATAGAATGTGAGTTTTTATATCCTCCCCTTCAGTTTCAAGACCATATACACCTGATTTCACTTGGCTTAAGTCAGTACGCGCTAAATACAAATGCAAGCGCTCAGTTGTACCACCAGGGCTTGATAGGTATGAAAGCATAAATTCAAGTTCAGTTAATTCAAGCCCAGCTTCTTCATACGCTTCTTTTTTTACAACTGATTCGTAATCAGTGCTGCCGTCAGTCATTCCGGCTATGCACTCTAGTAGCCACGGCGAATGCTTGCTTTTAATAGCGCCAATACGTATTTGCTCAATTAAAAGAACAGTATCTGATATTGGATCGTAAGGGAGTACTGCAATTGCATCGCCACGTTCTAATATTTCTCGGCTAATTACTTTAGATTTTCCACCCTCAAAAAGAGCATGTTCAAATTGGTATAAATCAACCTGAAAAAAACCTTTATAAAGGTTTTTTATTGGCTTTAAATTCACATCTTTATGTGTAAATTGAACGAGTTTTTTATCAACCACGTAGCTACCTCCTACTTATCTAAAGCTTTAAAATGCGTTAATATATTCTGTTACACTTGAACATACTGTTTTACTAATTATTTTTTTTGTTATGCAGTAAAACAGGTTAACATGCTTTTAGTACAAAAATTGTCTAAGGACCGAACCCCACATGAAAAAGAACATTCTTGCGGCGCTAGTTAGTTTATCATGCGCATTAGGTGCAACAGCAGTGAAAGCTGAAGATTTACTACAAGTTTTTGAAATAGCGACAGCTAACGATCCTACTGTTTTAAAAGCAAAAGCCCAAGCCGATGCGCAGTCTTACCAAAGCGATTTGGCGATGAGTGCACTATTACCTCAAATTGGTTTAACTATGGGTTATACAAAAAGCGATGCAACGTCGTACCAAAGCGTTGGCGACTTATCTAACCAAGTAAAAGTTGAAAGTGATACAGACCAATTCACTCGCGGTGTAAGCTTAAGCCAAACATTATTTGATTTAGGTGCATGGAATACGTTAGATATTGCCGACAAGCAAGCGCTTCAAGCGAGCGGCCTATACGATGCAGCTAAACAAAACTTAATTGTACGCGTTGCTGAAGGTTATTTTAACGTATTAAGTGCAAGCGATAACCTTGAATTTGTTGAAGCTGAAAAACGTGCAATTGAACGTCAACTTGAGCAAACAAAACAACGTTATGCGGTAGGCTTAACAGCAATTACTGACGTACACGAAGCGCAAGCTCAGTTTGATAACTCTGTAGCTCAAGAAATTATTGCAGGTAATGCTGTAGAAACAGCACGTGAGCAACTTCGTGAGATTACAGGTAAATATCACGAAAAATTAGACTTTTTAAATACAGATACTTTCTCAACAACTAAACCAACTAAGCGCTCAAGCGACTTTGTTAAAGTAGCTGAAGATAAAAATATAAACCTACAAGTGTCTAAAGTAACGGTTGATATTGCAAAAGATCAAATTGAATTAGCAAAAGCGGGTCATTACCCAAAGCTAACCCTAAGTGCTAGTTACGGCGATTCTCTTACAGACAATCAAATAAATGGCGCTAACTTTGATGATCAGCCACGTTCAGACTCAAGCTCTGTAGGGCTTAACTTTAGCGTACCTTTATATTCAGGTGGTGCAACAGTTGCTGCAACAAATCAGGCCCGTGCGTTTTACGTAGGTGCGAGCCAAGACTATGAAACAAATTACCGCGCAGTAACTCGCACAGTGATTACATCTTATAATCAAGTTGTTTCAGACATTGCTACTTACAAAGCGCTAGAGCAAGCGGTTGTTTCAGCTCAAAGTGCCCTTAAAGCAACTGAAGCTGGTTTTGAAGTAGGTACTCGTACCATTGTTGACGTACTAGTAAGTACGCAAAATTTGTACGATGCAAAGCGTAACCTTGCTGATGTACGTTACCGTTATGTGTTATCTACCCTTCGCCTAAAACAAGCTGCGGGTACATTAACAAGTGCAGATTTAGTTGCTATAAACCAAGGTTTAAAAGCCGCTTAATTTTCATTACTCGTGCAGTATGAACACATTGGAAGCCAGCTAAATGCTGGCTTTTTGTATTTTACAGCGCTTAGCGTTAAACTATCGTTTTTATTCTCAGAGATATTTTTGTGGTCACCTCATCTCCTTTTAAAGCAACTTTTTTGGGCCCTCGATACTGGTTAACGTGGATTGGCGTTCTATTTTTATATTTAATTTCTTGGTTACCGCAAAAACTACAATTGGCAATGGGTAAACAGCTTGGTCGCTTAGTTCATAAATTTATGAAGCGCCGTCGCCATATTGCAGAAGTAAATATTAAGCTGTGTTTTCCTGATATGAGCGAAGCAGATCAAAAAGACCTTGTGCTCAAAAATATGGAAAACACCGGTATTGCAATGGTTGAGACTGGCATGGCCTGGTGGTGGCCGCAGTGGCGAGCACAAAAAGCATTAGGGTCTTTTAAAGGGCTTGAGCACTTTGAACGCGTACAAGCGTCTGGTAAAGGTGTTTTATTGCTTGTACCTCATATTCTGCATCTTGAAATGGCTAGCCGTATTATGGGCTTAGAGTGTCAGGGTGTTGGCTTTTATCGCCCTCATAACAACCCACTAATGGAATACTTTACGACTAATGGGCGCCTTCGCTCTAACGAATATTTAATCGGTCGAAAAGATGTAAAAGGTTTACTAAAAGCATTAAAAAATAAAAAGGTATGTTATTACTTACCCGATCAAGATTACGGTCGTAACCGCTGTGAATTTGTCCCATTTTACGCAGTACCTGACGCTGCAACTACAACGGGTACTCTTATGTTTGCAGGCAGTAAAAACTGCGAAACAATGAGTTTAATAACTCGCCGTGATGAAAATGGTAAATATCACTTAGAAATACTGCCAGAGCTTGAAAACTTCCCCAGTGGTGATAATAAGGCTGATGTAACACGTGTAAATCAACGCATGGAACAATCTGTTAATGCCGCACCCGAACAATATATGTGGCTACACCGTCGTTTTAAAACTCGACCTGATAAAAATGCCCCTTCTTTTTATAAAAAGTAATGGTATAACAATAATAGGAACAAATAAGGTGGGTAATAATCATGTGGTTTTGGATTAGGCATTTATCATTTGCAGCTGTACTAATAGCACTCGCCGTATACTTTTTGTTGAGTGATGGTTCTTTATTTGATATTAAAAAATCTAAAAATGCAGCTGCCGAAGGATTATCACGTTTTTACTCCTCTATTCGTAACCAAGTAAAAAGTAATAAAGAACGAGATCAATTTGTTTTAAAACTTAAAACACCAGAACAAACCTTGGATAGAGTATTAGCGGAACGTGCGCGAACAGTTGATCCAATGCCGACCACTTGGACTGGAGAAGTTGAACCTAGGCGCTTTGAAAATGGCACAACACTTAAAGACGTACTCTATCAATATGCTAAAAATGAAGGTATTGAGCTTTACTGGTATTTAAGTAAAGACTACGTAGTTAAAGATCATTTTAGAGTAGACAGCAACTTTACTTCAGCACTTTATCAAATTGGTCGTGCTATAAATGACGACTTTGAGCATGAGGTTTACACTTACTTTTGCCACAAACAAAGAGCAGCGGTTATTACAGAGTTACCATCAGAATTTGTGCGAACAAACTGTTTAAAGCTAAAGGTTTAAGGGTTTAAGGGTTTACACGTACAAAAAACCCAAGCAAGCGCTTGGGTTTTACAATTCAATTCAATTCAATTCAATTCAATTCAATTCAATTCAAAAATACTATTCCAAATATTCGTTACGTTAGTAATATCTTGTAAAAAAGCTTCTCGCGAGATCAATTTGCCTTTTTGATCCAAGCTCAGCACGTGATAACACGAGCGATAATCAATATACGCTTTGATCAACTGCTGTTTTTGCTCTTTAGTAATACAGCCTATATTTGCTGCATCCGTTAATATTCTTACGTTATCTGAATAAACGGTAAGCTGCTCAAACTCATTCGCGTGTTTAAGTACTAAATATTGCGTAATAAACTCAATATCAGCCATACCGCCAATATCTTGTTTTAAATCAAATTGTTCAGTATTTCCTTTCGCTAGATGGTCGCGCATTTTTTCGCGCATTTTTATTACATCGGCTTTTAACACGGTATCATCGCGCTGTTGGCAAAGAATACTTTTACGAATTTGTGAAAAACGCTCTATAAGATCGTCTTGGCCCAAAATTAACCGAGCCCGCACAAGTGCTTGATGTTCCCACGTCCATGCTTGAGTTTGCTGATAGTGATTAAAGCTCTCTAAATTGATAGCAAGTAAACCTGATGCACCTTCAGGGCGTAATCGCGTATCAAGCTCATACAAAATACCCGATGCAGTACGAGTATTAAATAAATGCATTAAGCGCTGAGCGAGTTTTAAATAAAACTGGCGAGAATCTATCGGTTTTTCACCATTGGTTTGGCTTGAGCCATCATGATTATGCACAAACACCAAATCTAAATCTGAGTCGTACCCTACTTCTAAGCCGCCTGTTTTACCATATGCAATAACAGCAAAACCTTTGTTTTCATCATCAGTGCCAGGGGGCATACCAAAACGCTTAACGGTGTTATGCCATGCAATATTAACAGCTTGATCAACAATCGCTTCGGCCAGTACGGTTAAGTGATCGCTTACTTTCATCACATCAAGAACACCGGTTGCATCGGCAGCAGCAATTCGTAATTGATGCGTTTGCTTAAATTGCCTAAGCGACTCCATTTGCAGTTCTAAATCGTCATGCTCTATTCGTAAAAAATACTGTCTTATTTCATCTTTATAAGCGGTTAATGGTGTCGGTTTATAAAGAACAGCCGGGTCTATTAGCTCATCTAGCAATATGGGGTAGCGAGAAATATGCTCGCCTATCCATTTGCTATGACAACACAGTAAAACAAGTTGCTTTAATGCACCTTGGTTTTCGTACAGCAATTCTAAATAAGCAGTACGTGAAATTATCTTATTAAAAATTTGGCAAACCATCGTAAAAGCAGCTGCGCTGGCATTAAAGTCATTTAACTGGCTCAATAAAACAGGCATTAATTTATCAAGGGTTTCACGCCCTCGGTTACCTATGTTGACCTTAGACAGCCTTAATTTAAAATCGTTAAGGGGTGTTTGCCATTCATCTCTAGCCTCTTTTAGAAAGCTCACATCACCATGATCCCAAGCACTAATAAATGCACCTTCACAGGTATCTAGTGGCGCGGTTTCTTCACCAATAACGAGTGCAAACTCGCCGTTAACTTGCTTCATTACCTTTTCAATAGTGATTAAAGTGGCAGAAAAATCAGCTTGTTCTAATAATAAATTTAAGCGCTGCTGGTTCAATTCATCATCGGGGAGTGTTTGCGTTTGCTGATCGTCAAATATTTGTAAGTACTGTTCAACTTTTCGCAAATAAAGGTAATTGCGTTTAAGCTCGCTCGCTTCTTGCTCATCTATAACTTGGTTAAGTGCCAGCTCATTTAATGCTTTAAGTAATGATTGAGTTTGTAAATTAGCCTCTCGCCCACCTCGTACCATTTGCAGGGCTTGCACTATAAATTCAACTTCACGAATACCACCAGCGCCTAGTTTTATATTATTAGTTAAGCGTTTACGGCGAACCTCTTGTGCAATCATTAACTTCATTTTACGCAAAGATTCAATCACCGAAAAATCAATATACCGGCGATAAACAAACGGCTTTAAAAGCTTAATAAATTCATCCCAATATTTGTTAGGCGTGCCAATTAAGCGCCCTTTTAACATCGCGTAGCGTTCCCAGTCGCGACCTTGTTCTTGGTAGTAATCTTCAATGGCATTAAAGCTCATAACCAAAGGGCCACTTTCGCCAAACGGGCGTAGGCGCATATCAACCCTAAATACCTGCCCGTCACCGGTGGCTTGGTTAAGTGATGCAATGAGCTTTTGTGCAACTTTGGTATAAAATACTTGAGCCTCAAGGCTTCTGCGGCCACCTTGGGTTTTTGTACTGCGCGGATATGCAAAAATGAGATCAATATCAGAGGAGTAATTTAGCTCTTGTCCGCCAAGTTTTCCCATACCCAACACCATTAACGGCATTGCTTGGTTTTGCTCATCAAGCGGCTCACCATTTACTTTTGCCACCTGTGCATGCGCCCATTGGTTAGCACTATTTATTAGCATGTCAGCCAGTTGGCTTATGTAATTAATACTATCGGCAATGGGATTGTTACAGCATAAATCTAAAAAGGCGACTTTGAGCCAGTACTTTTCACGATATTGGCGAAGTACTTTATGGCACTGTACTTCATCAATGTCAGCTAAGTTAAGGTTTTTAAAAGGAGAATCTATTACTCTATTTTGTATTTCGTCTTTGCATAATAGCCAAGTATTTAAATCAGGTTGTGATTCTAAACTGCGCCAAGCAAAGTCGCTTAATGCTAATAACCTTACAACTTCACTTTGTTTACTTTGCTGCAGGTATAACTGTTCAAAGCGCATCAAGCCAAGTTTTTGTAATTGAATAGGAAGTTGCTTTACGTTACTCATCAATCCTCTCTTTTATATCATCAATAACCGTACTAGAATGATTAAAACCTAGAAAGGTTAACTTAATTAGGATCACCATGTCATATTTGTCTTTATCTAACACTAGTTTTATTGCGATTGCCATTAGTTTTGCGGTTATTTGCATAACTATTTTTTGTTTACGAGTTGTCACTCAAATCAAAGCAAAACAAGCGCTTAAAGATGAGCTAGCACAACACGACAACTTTGCCATGGGTATTAGTTTTGCATCTGAAATATCAGTTGTTATAGCCACTATGGCTTTCTTATTTGACGAAATAAGCATAAGTACCGCACAGTCAAACCCGTTAAAAGTGTTAATTATTATTATTCTTTTATTCACTTTTATAAAAGTGGGTCATTTAATTCACAGAAAATGGATACTTCACAGGTTTAACGAAGAAGCTGCCATACTAAAACAAAATGTATGTGCTGCATTGGTAGATTCAGGCATGTTAATCGCTAACTGTATTATCGCACTTGGCTTGTACACGTGGACGCACACCCAAGGATTCAGCAACTTACTTATTGCTTGTGTTAGCTTTTTTACGCTTCAGGGAATGTTTGCACTGGATAGTAAAATACGAGAACACCGTTTTGCAAAAGCAAATCAAGGAGCTTCGCTACAAAGTAACTTTAACCTAGAGAATACATCTATTGGTATAAGGTATGCTGGCAAATCAATCGGTTTAGCATTGGCTGTGTATGCTGGTTTATCTAGCGCAGCATTTCAAAACGGTAAAATGGTAGAAAACATATTTACACTCGTTATGCATTGCGGTGTAATGTGGATACTGCTTTACAGCTTAACGTATGTGATAAAAGTTATCTCTTTACCAAATATTGATACGGCTCTTGAAATAGACCATCAAGATAATATTGGGGTAGCATGTATAGAGTTTGCTGTTTTTTGTGCTATAGGCTATTTACTTATTAGCATGTTTTCTCTTTAGACCTTTTTACTAAAATACAGCCATTAAAAGTCTGCATTTAAGTAATAATGGTAATTACTTAAATGCAACAAGGTCCTAGCTCTATGCCACTTGAAATAACGAATTACTTGTTAATTGACATAGACAACGAATTTAGCCGAGCATTTGCCGAATACTATGTAAATAATAATGGTAAAACAAAAGCGAGTACGCTTATTGCCGCAGGCAGTAATACCCGCCAGTTAGTAAAAATGATGTTTGACGAACTTATTAAAGACTATAGTTATTGCGACCTTGAAAACGAAATAAGCGTTTCTGAATTAATTAACTATCTAAAAGAGCATCACGATTTACACGGAGTCCTTTTTAATAGTACCGATTACTTACTAGCAAGCGATAAACAACGCTTTATTTATAACTCGTTACATGAAAAGCGCTTTTTAATAAGCTTTGATGATACAGGCTATACACTAAGCCTAGTTACTGACGAGACGTTAACAGAACCTTCGCAAAATCACCACGATATAGCGCACACACCACAAGATTTAATAGACCTTGCAGAGCAACTTAATAAAAATAAATAATTGCGCACAGCTCCCAGCTTACTTACCATAGCAGTATATATTTTTACGCTAAGTAATAAGTGACGCCCTATGCGAGTTCCTCATATTTATCAAACATCGAGTATTGCCCTAAACACCCCTGTAACTTTAGATGACGATGCTGCAGGGCATATTGGCAGAGTGCTGCGCATGAAAGTAGGCGAGCATGTATCTATTTTTAATGGCGAAGGCGGCGAATACCTTAGTGAAATAATTGAGGTAACAAAAAAAACAGTCGTCGTAATGCCATTAGAGCTTAATCCTCATGATGTAGAATCCCCGCTTAAAATTCATTTAGGCCAGTGTGTATCCCGTGGTGATAAAATGGATTTTACAATTCAAAAGTCAGTTGAACTGGGCATTACCGAAATCACCCCTATTTTTAGTCAGCGCTGTGGCGTGAAACTAATGGGCGATCGTCTTGAGAAAAAACACCAACAATGGCAAAAAATTGCAATAGCAGCGGCAGAGCAATCTGGGCGTAATTTTGTGCCAATTATTCATCCTCCTGTAGATTTAAAACAATGGCTTGCACAACAAACCAATGCAATTAAGCTCACTCTTCATCCTCGTGCTGAGCACAGCATTAAAACCATTACGGTACCTAAAGATGGCGTACGCTTTTTAGTCGGCCCAGAAGGTGGCTTTACCGACGATGAAATGGCACTAACTAAACAACTAGAATTTGTGGATATTCGCTTAGGCCCGCGCGTTTTACGAACGGAAACAGCCGCTTTAACGGTCTTAAGTGCATTACAACTTCAATTTGGCGATTTAGCTAATTGAAATAACTAAAAGCACCCTCATATAAACAGTAACATTTATAGTAAGGCACAGCGCATGGCAATTAAGTTAGGTATTATTTCAGATCCTATTAGTGGATTTAACATCAAAAAAGACACCGGTTTTGCAATGATGATGCAAGCGCAAGAACGCGGCTACGAAATTTATTATATGGAGATGGATGATTTATCTCTTCGTAAAGGTAAGTCGTACGCTACAGCGTCTAAAGCGCAAGTGTTTAATAATGCAGAAAAATGGTACGAGCTTGAAGAAAAAGCCACTATAGCCCTTGCCGACCTTGATGTTATTTTAATGCGAAAAGATCCTCCTTTTGATACCGAATACATTTACGCGACGTATATTTTAGAGCGTGCAGAACAAGAAGGTACGTTAATAATTAACAAGCCACAAAGCCTTCGCGATGCTAACGAAAAGCTATTTACAGCATGGTTTAGCGAACATACGCCAGACACACTTGTTACACGTAGCCAAAAACAAATTCGTGAGTTTTTAGCGCAGCATAAAGACATTATTTTAAAACCCCTTGATGGCATGGGTGGCGCATCTATTTTCCGCCTTAGAGAAGACGATGCCAACATTGGTGTAATTTGTGAAACGCTAACCGAGCACGGCAGCCGCTTTGCTATGGTGCAAAATTACATCCCAGAGATCAAACAAGGCGACAAGCGCGTATTGGTTATTGATGGTGAGGTTATTCCGTATTGTTTAGCGCGAATTCCACAAAATGGTGAAACACGCGGTAATTTAGCTGTTGGCGGTCGAGGCGAAGCGCGTCCACTTAGCGAGTCAGATTTAAAAATAGCGCAAGCGGTTGCACCAACGCTTAAAGAAAAAGGCTTAATATTTGTAGGTTTAGATATTATTGGCGATAAATTAACTGAAATTAACGTAACTGCACCAACGTGCGTACGCGAAATTGAAGCTGCTTATGATATTTCTATTACAGGTATTTTGTTTGATGCCATTGAAAGAAAGCTAGCTAGATAAATAAGTATCTACCTATCGTTATTAAAAGCACTTTTGTGTCATAAATTTTAATATAGTTATTAACTATTAATTTTTAAACTGTATGAAAGTGCTTTTTTAGTTTTAAAAACAAAGGTATGTGCCATACTCAAAGTTCATTAACTAAAAAGGGTGAAATCTATGCAGTCATTAGAAAATCATTTTTTAATCGCGATGCCGTCGATGCAAGACCCTTTTTTTAAACGTGCTGTTACCTATATTTGTGAGCACAATGAAGATGGGGCTATGGGCTTGGTAATAAACCAACCTATTGATGTTACTGTTGGCGAACTTTTAGATAAAATAGAAATTGATAACGACAAAACTCAAAACGCAGCAAAAGTAAGTGTGTTTGCAGGCGGACCCGTTAAAACTGACCGTGGTTTTGTTTTGCACTCTCCTCAATCAGGTTATTCAGCAAGCCAAAAACTCAGTAGCGATATTATGATCACTACCTCAAAAGATGTTTTAGCAAGCTTAACTACCGCACAAGCACCTGAACAATTTATTATTACATTGGGTTATTCAGGATGGGAGCAAGGACAACTCGAACAAGAGTTACTTGATAACAGTTGGTTGATCATAGAAGCCGATCCGAAGATCATTTTTGACACCCCCGTTGAAAAACGATGGGAAAAAGCAGTTTCAATGTTGGGCTTTGATATTAGCCAACTCAGCCCTGAAGCTGGTCACGCATAATAGTAATTTAACCCTTAGCAAACTTAAACAAGATACACATGACAAAAAAATCGCTTAAGCCGCAAGGCGAACGCACTGTAATGGGCTTTGACTTTGGCACCAAAAGTATTGGTATTGCTATTGGGCAAGAGCTAACAGGCAGCGCGTCTAGCCTTAAAGCTGTAAAAGCACAAGATGGCATTCCTAACTGGGACAATATTGCTGTACAAGTAACCGAATGGCAGCCTGACTTAATGGTTGTTGGCTTACCACTAAATATGGATGGAACGTCACAAGAGGTTACCTTTAAAGCAAAAAAGTTTGCCAACAGATTACATAATCATTATGGCATTCCAGTGCAAACACAAGACGAGCGTTTAACGACTGCGGATGCTAAAGCGCGACTTTTTGAAAGTGGTGGCTATAAAAACTTAGGCAAAGGTAACGTAGATAATATGTCTGCGGTTATTATTTTAGAAA
Organism: Pseudoalteromonas sp. Z1A6; assembly: GCF_011378745.1. Lineage (NCBI taxonomy): Bacteria > Pseudomonadati > Pseudomonadota > Gammaproteobacteria > Alteromonadales > Pseudoalteromonadaceae > Pseudoalteromonas > Pseudoalteromonas sp. Z1A6. Next base: position 37 of record NZ_WTKW01000032.1, on the reverse strand, counting down.
GTTTTTTTGAGTCTAGTTACGGTGAATAAACAGATTA
>NZ_WTKW01000319.1:0-4787 GCF_011378745.1 Pseudoalteromonas sp. Z1A6 | reverse complement strand
TCGAATGCAACAGCGATTAATGCAAATTTTACATGTAACTAACACGCGTTATAAAAACAAAAGCATGAAACACACTCAAGCAACTAATAATAAACAAATTTAATTTTTACAGCTGATTTAAAGTTACTGGTTTGATCAGTTTAATATAGTGTATTTAAACAAAGAAAGGAGGGGAAATACAAACAAAGCGCACCATTTAGACTTCGAAGTCTAAATGGTATTAAAGATCTACTTTAAACATCAGCACATAATTAATTTTCAATTAAGTGCTGACTATTCATAGCATAACTAGTTAGTAGCTTTTAGTTAATCTGAGGATCTATTCACTACTTTGGGATTGCTGAATAAGTAATAACAGCTCTGCAGTGGCGGTTGCATCGGCAAGTGCTCGGTGATGGCTGGTTAAATTTAAATTAAAGTGCGATGAAAGATTACCCAGCGAATACGACTTTAAGCCTTTAAACGCTTTGCGCGACTCAACCACTGTGCACATTTTTGGCATTTTAAAAAAGTGCCCTGCCATCTCGCATTCTTTTTTAATAAAGCCGTAGTCAAAATTAACGTTATGGGCTACAAAAATACTGCCTGCGAGTTTATCTAACAATGGCTGTGCTACTTCGGCAAATACAGGGGCGTTACGCACCATGCTGTCGCTAATACCGGTTAATGACGTTATAAACCCGGGTATGTGCCTCTGTGGATTTACAAGTGTCGTCCAGGTGTCTATCACTTTGCCATGCTGTACTTTTACAAGGCCAATTTCGGTAATGCGGTTACCGCCTTTTAAGCCGCCCGTGGTTTCTATATCGACCACACTGTAAATACGGTTAGGATCTACAAACCATTTAACGGCGGCAATATGTACCTCAAAGCCCACATTTTTTAAGTTATCAATAGTGGTTAATTGGTTTCGCCTAAGTTTGTCGCCCGGCGCTTTTACCTCTTCAAAATGTACTTTGCCATTATTGATAACCATTAAGTCGGGGTAGCCGTCTTTTAGCTGTAAATAATGTTTACTCATATTGGTTAAATGAGTAATTAATGCCTCATACGGGCTATTTAAAATAAGTGCTTCTAACGGTTGTAGTAGCTCTTTATGCCATCTAAATAAACCATTAGGTTGCTCAAAGTATTGCGCTGCATTTTTACACACTAAATTAAGTAATGCTTGCGACGTTTGGCACTGCGATAAACGCTCATTTATTTGTGCTTGCTGCGCCTCATAAAAGTTACCAAGCCTTAATACTTGCGGATAAATATCAAACTCATTGCATGGCGGGTAAGGCGACTCTACAAATAACTCGTGCCAAAATACTAAACCAAACAAACTTTGCCAAAGCGTGTTTTCGGTATTAAATACAGCCATACCTTGGCGAGTATAATAATCGTTTACGCCCTGCTCTACTTCACCTCGGTACAGTTCATCTATTTCTAGCACGCACTGGGTATCGGCAAGCATGGCACTTAAACGCGAACGTGTTTTTTTATTAAACTTACGCATTAAAAAGTCGTCAGCAAAATACAGTAAATCGTCGGTAAGCGGATTTTCAATAATGGCTTCTAACCGTGCTTTTACCCACTCTTTATTACCAAGCCTGTATTGCTCTCTTATTTGAATTTCTTGTGCTTCGCTGTCATCCACGCACCCTTCAAGTAAGCTAAACGCAAGCTCGCTATCAACACCTTTTAATTGCCGATAAAGCCTTACTAATAATTTGTTTTTTAACGCAACAGCTATTGCACCATGTGCAGCTTGCACTAAAACCTGCGGCGCTAAAGCAATATAATCGCTCTCATCGGTGATATTTTTAAACGCTAACCGGTAACGGTTTAGTAAATAGTTTGATTGCGCTTCGTCAAGTGTTTCAAAGCGCGACAAACTCTCGCTGTGGCCTTCGCGCGTAGCGGTTAAACCTAAATCTCGCATTACAAAACGGTTTTGATGATTCACATCACCACCGCTTAGTTTGCCTGCAAATAAAAACTCAAAATATTCGTAGTAGTCACTGCGGTTATTAATTACATACTGGCTATAAAGTGGCGCGAGCTCGTGTGGGCAGGCTTTAAAAAACTCACGGGCAATATCCACCAGCGCGCCTTTAGCGGCGCTCTTTTTAAAGCTTATTTGATCTGGGTAATTACTTAGCAACTCAAGCAAAGTAGGTTTGGTTAAGTGAGCCAAAAGCTGCGAGTAATGCTGCTCGTTTGGCTCAAATAAAATACCGGCTTTTTTTAGCGTATAAATAGCCTGGTGCGGCGAGGTAATTTCTTCATAATTTAGCGATTGCGCTTGCACCAAATAAGGCTTACGCGAATACACACGCGCCAACATGCACTGGCTTTGCTCATCTAGCTGATTAATTTTATTAATAAATTCACTATGTTTAGGCTCAAGTAAATGCATGCATTTACTTGTTACAAACTCAATAAGCTCTCTAAAATGCGCTAAATAGTATTTTGCTGGTAATTCTTTTTTCATAACATCGCCATAACTGTATATAAAAACAGTATCTAGCATTTATGCTAATTATTCAATCTTAAACTTGTAATCAATAATGCTTATAATTGCCATATAAAAATAATGTAGAGTCGATAAGCACTGAATTTAAAAACCGACATACTACAAACCATATAACAAAAACAAACCATTGCCATACATTGCAAAGGCGGCACTGGCCACAAAGGGTTGGTCGCTGCGTTTATTTTAAATTCGGCAGGTTACACAAAAGAAGAAGTATACAACCGAGTACAAAGCATTCGCCCTAAAGCGCTTACTATAGAGCTGCAAAAAGAGTACTTTGATAGCTTTGAGGTGTAAGGCAGAAATTTAGCACTATGAATAGTGCTAAAAATATTTATGCTAGTAATGAGTTAGCAATGATAGGCTTAATCACTTGTTATATTTCATTTTTAACTCGCTCCCACTCTTTCTTTAAAACAAATTGCGACTGTTCTATGGTTAATTTGTGCGAATTCCAAAACTCTGCATCACTCTCAATAGAACCGCCTGAAAGTAAAGCATTATGCATCTCAGTTACATGGACAAGCAATTTAAGATGACTCTCTTCTTTAGAGTTTATATATAAATTAAGCTTATTAATGGATTCAGTAATATATTGATATTCAGCGTCTGTACGGTCTTCGTAACCAGATGCCCAGTAATGAGAGCATTTACCAGTTATGTCAGCTAGTAAAACCCTTAATTCATTAACCCATGATTGCCTAATAGGTGCAATAATTTGCTTATTTGCAATACGTAAATTATTGGCATTTTGGTTTTTAGATATCCGCATTGAAACTATAGGGCCAACTACAACAGCTAGCATCGCAATTACGAGCGACAGAAAAGGTAATGCAGACTTAACAAATTCAACCACGATCACTCCTTGAAATATAACGAGACTGCAGAATAACTCTAACAGCTAAATTCAATTTAATAATAAGCTCCTGTAATTAACTCAAAGCGTTTTTCAAGCATTAGGTAATGCATTTGGAACCTAAAAAATAGGCTGTTTTTCTTAAAAAAGAGTAATTATACAGCCTTAACGCCGCAAGCAACGGCGGCGTACTGGCGCTGTTTTTGCTGTATCTTTAGCAAAAAATGCGACAGTGTAGGCAGTCCGATTGACCTGCCTTGTTAGCCCTCAACTTCTACTCGCTGTGAGGTGCCATTTATTACACTCATTTGAAATATCTTACAATGAGGATATTGATCTCGAATTACATCCATAATTTCGAGTTTTTTAACATCCAAAATACGAGCACCAAAGGTTATAGAAGTTAGCTCTTTAGGGTAAAATTTAAAATCAGTATACATCTCATCATTAGGGTTAGGCCTTTTAACCATTACTCGCCATTCCTTCTCATTAGCCCATTCATTAGTTTTATGAAAATAGATTGCAAGTCGCGTATTCTTTTTAAGTTCCGCAGATAGACCATAAAGTAAAATATCTAACGCGCTACCAACAACTACTGGTTCATTTGAATATGAAACCTTTTCAGCTTCATGGAATGGTGTGCTCAACTCTTCGATATGACCAAATTCAAACATGCACCCTAAATGACCTTCTCCATAATATCCCCACATAGTATTATTATTTTCATCTTCCGATAAACAATAAAACCTAAGGGAACCATCATTATTTACTTCAGTACTCGTCCTAAGAACTTGTTCAATGTCATTTTTTAATGAAGGTATTTTATTCTCAACTAATCCTAATGTTCTATCTTCACAATACCCTAAGACTTTATATTGCAATATTTCGGTAAGTATTATTTGAGTCCAAGGGGCGTAAATAGTGAAATTTATGACATCGTCATGGTAAATCATTTCGACGAGTTTCTTACTATACAGCTTCCACCCATCATTAAAGCTAGGTTCTAACAACGGCATCTTTTGCAACTCGTTTACATCATTAAACTGGCAAGGGCTTTGCCATCTTAATCGTCCTGTTTCAAGTACAATTTTGGCTGTATCAGCTGTCATATATTTGTATAAAAACTCTGGAACCGACACATATACTCCTTGAGGGCTAACAACTTTCTCTATGACATTCGTCGCTTTATAAACCGACAAACGTCCCTATATTCAATGCATTTACCTTAACCATCAAATAACCACCTGTAAACAATTACCTAACTTAAAATCAGTTTATATAATTGCAAAAAAACATCTAAATGGGTGAGTTCACTAATATTGGACAAAACAGCTACTTCCCATACAAAGCACATTATTTATTGAAATTCAGTCTTTATTTAAAAAGGCGGTAACTTAATTTTAAAGTATT
>NZ_WTKW01000318.1:0-4803 GCF_011378745.1 Pseudoalteromonas sp. Z1A6 | reverse complement strand
TGCATAATTTAACGCTGTTAATCATATAATTTAAAATAAAGCAGTAAATGTTCTATTTTTTCATTTTTTGTTTTATATGAACTTTAATTGGAAAGGCTAAAAAGTGGCTCTACTCATAAATAGTAAATGCATTAACTGCGATATGTGTGACCCAGAGTGCCCTAATGAGGCTATTTATATGGGCGCGAAGATATACCAAATAGATGCTAATAAATGTACTGAGTGTGTAGGGCATTATGATAAACCTACTTGTGTAAGTGTATGTCCAATTGACTGTATAAAGCCCGATCCTAATAAGCGTGAAAGTTTAGATGAGCTGGCTGATAAGTTTGTGCTGCTAACGAACTTATAACTTGTTCAGGTATTTTGCTAAGCCGCTTTTTACTATTGGCTAAAAACTATCTACATTACTTATTTAGCTTGTAGTTAAAGTCCGCTGTCATACATTTTTAGTTTCAATCAAATCTTATTACCTTCATTAATTATCAATTATATTGTGTTACCTTAAGGCTTTATAAACTCAAGTATTAATCTAAGTTTTAGATTGCATTCTATAGGAGTCTATTTTGCATATAGGTATTAACGCTATTCAGGCTGTATCTTCAAAACAAGCAATATTTATTAATGATGAGTGCCGAGTATTTGTAATTGGCGATCTTGATGGTGATTTACCTGCCTTAAAAAACGCACTTAATAATGTAAATTTTAACCCTGAAAGAGATACTTTATTTTGCCTAGGCGATTTTGTTGATCGCGGGGATAAAACATATGACTTATTTACATACTTACAAGCCATTAGGGCATGTATGATATTAGGTAATCATGAGCATTTAATGTTGGAATCATTATTAAGTAATGATAAAGCGGCTTTTAAATTATGGACTGACAATGGTGGCAATTGGCACAAGTCGGTATCGAGTGAAAAGCTCAATGTTATGTGCGATGAGTTACTAACTAAACCTCTTTCAATAGTACTTGAATATCGCGGTTATAAAGTTGGGTTGTCTCATACATTTGCACAATCGTGGGATTGGGAAAATTACCCTGATGATAAATCGGTGATTGTGCAATCTCTATTGTGGGATCGCGAAGTAGTTAAACAAAATAAGGTAGTTAAAAGTCATGGAGTCGACTTTTCAATACATGGACATAACTCAACTAAAGCACCTTTCTGGGTGGGTAATAGCTATCATATAGATACCAATTATTATGGTGGAAAGCCTACATTACTCGAGCTTTCAGAGGTTATTGCTACGCTTGATTAACCAAGCGCTATTTAGCAATTGTTACTTCTTTCAAATATCATTCGGCAGCTTTGCTTTTTAAAATGTAAGCTGCTGACTACCACATCTAATTATCCCCCTTAGTTTTTTCTATACACTCTATGATGATTTATGCACCGTAATTATTTTATTAAGCTATTAAATACAACAAAGCCGCTCTTAGTTTATTAATTGAGAGCGGCTTTGATGTGTGGGCTGGATTTTAGCTTTCATTTAATAGGTATAAATACAGTTAAAAGAGGATTCACTCGATTTTATATTGTTGGTTAACAAACGGTTAAGTTTAGCTGTGTAGAATTGGGAACAATTTTTGCCATTACGTGAATAATTTGCGTAAAAGGACTAACTTCTCGCTTAGTTTTATGAGCAGATTTAAATGGAACAGCCTCTCACATGATAGTAGCAAGTATATACCCTTTCCCTTTTTCAACGTTTTGTAAGTCATCACTTTATGTATCAATTTTTTCTGCTTTGGGTTCTACGTGTGCTTTTGCAGCGCAAGAAAACGAAAACTCGCAGCACACAAAAGATATGGAAGTAATAGAAGTACGTGGCATCCGTTCAAGTATGGCCGAAAACTTAGATGTAAAACGTATGTCTGGCTCAGTGGTTGATGCAATTACAGCGGAAGATATTGGGAAGTTCCCTGATAAAAACGTTGCGGACTCTCTTCAGCGTGTACCTGGTGTGGTAATTGAGCGTGATGGTGGGGAAGGTTCATCAGTCAGTATTCGTGGTTTATCGTCAGAACTTACTTTTACACAGCTTAATGGTAATTTTATTGCGTCTTCTCCGGGAGAGCCTTCGCGTTCGTTTGATTATGCTTTGTTACCGTCTTCGATGATTGAAAGTGTAGAGGTTTATAAATCGCCAGAGGCACGCTTAGATGAAGGAGGGGTTGGTGGTACTGTATTAATGCATAGCCGAAAGCCTTTGAGTATGGATGCAAACTCAGGTGTAATTAATGTAGAGAGTACTTACGCTGATGTTTCAAAAGAATATGAACCACAGTTTACGGGTTTATATTCATGGAAAAACGACGACGAAGACTTTGGTGTATTAGTTGGCTATACCTATCAGGAACGAATAAACAGGACACTTTCGGGCGGAACTGATGCAAATGTATGGCGCTATACTGGTACTGGACAACCTACAGATATAAACGCTAACGCAGTTAATAACAATAATGGTTGGGATACTATTAATGATGCAAACGGCAACAGTTACGATGGCGTTTGGTTTCCACAAGTTGTGCGAGGTTCAGTTCTTAACGAAAAACGTGAGCGCGAAGGAATTCAAGTTAGTACACAGTGGCGACCAACAAATCGTTTAGAGCTTGGATTTAATTACTTTGGCTTTACACTCGGCCAAGACAGAACAGAATCTGTGATTGATATACCAGAGTGGTCTTTAAATTCTGATTTTTTAACGGATGTAAACCTTGATGAGTCGGGCGCTATTGTTACAGGTATGCAATACGATGCAATGGCAAGCGATATTGAAAGTGATATGCAGTTTCCGTGGATGCGCGGCAGTTATGTACGTGAAGAATCCACCTCCGATACCTTTGATTTTAATTTAACTTATGAAGGCGATAATTTTAAAGCACGTTTTGTTGTGGGTAATACAAAATCAGAAGGAGGGCCAGAAGAAAGCTGGGAGGCTGCATATAAAAGTTCAAACGCCGGCGAAAACGCCTCTACTCTACAAAATGCAGCTCAAACGGCAGGCTGGTCACTGAACCAAAATAATGTATCACTTAATATCGACCCTAATACATTAACTAACTTACAAAATGGTATTGGAGGCGGTCGTGATGCGGGTTCTTCAAACTCAAGTTTTGTACGCAGTGAGTTAGAAGAAGATTATTACCAAGCTGATGTGGATTTTTATGTTGATTGGGGCTTTTTAAAAACAATTAGAACCGGTGTCAAATACCGTAACTCCATGCTTCATCGTGAAACTGGCAATACCTTCTTTTTAGATCCTAATTTTGATATAGCTGCAGGGGAAGCAAGCGAGCAAGGTATTACGCGTTTTGATAGCTACCAGTGGAATGGTGGAATGCCTTTGGCTCAAAATGTATTTACGAGTGAGAGTAATATTGCTGGTGGTTTTGATATAAACCAAATGCCAAGTATCGATTGGGATAAATACCGCGATATGGTCACTGCTAACTATGTTCCTTATACACGTATTGAAGATAACTTTGTTTACGACATTGAAGAAAAAATATCTGCTTTTTATATTCAAGGCGATTTTGAGTTTAGTGAAGTAAGAGGTAATTTGGGCGTACGCGTAGTACAAACTAAAACATTTACTTCATCTACCGACTTATATACCTACCAATTAGATCACACAAATGACGCAACAGGTGAGCCAGTAACGGGTGACGCACGTTTTGTAGAAGACTATCAGTTAGTCACTCAGCAAAACAAAGACACTCAAATACTACCGAGCTTTAATATAGCGTGGGATGCAACCGACGATTTAGTTATACGTGGGGCAATAGCAAAAGTAATGTCTCGTCGCTGATTACAGCGATTTAGGTGCGCAGCAGCGTATTACATTTGTATCGGATGAATGGGCCGATGATAGAACTGCATTTAATGAATTGCCTGGTTTTAGCGGTAGTGGCGGTAATAAAAACTTGAAACCATTTGAATCAGTTCAAGCAGATTTATCTATTGAGTATTATTACAGCGAGGGTTCTGCTATTGGATTGGCGCTTTTCCATAAAAAAGTAGATAACTTTGTTGTGCCACTGGTAATAGATGTAGAGCAAAGTTTTGCCGGTAAAAATAACATAGTGGATGCCGGTATTATTAATATAGCTCCGTATAGCAATGTAGGTAATGGTACCGATGCGGTATCTAAAGGCGCGGAAGTATTTATCCAGCATGCCTTTGATAATGGTTTTGGCTTTTACGCAAACTACACCTATAACAAAACTAACAAAGCAGATGTAACTGTAAATGGTGAAGAATTTGGTCAGTCGGCATTAATAGGTAGTGCAAAGTATCAGTACAACACTTCTGTTTATTATGAAGGTGACGCTTTTAATGTGCGCGCTTCATATAACAAACGAGGGGAGACAGTATTAGGCCTTAATAGTGGTTTAAATGTATATCAAGATCCCTATGAGCAAGTTGACGTTAATGCATCGGTTAATTTGTATGAAGGGCTAAGCTTAACAGCTGCTGTTATTAATTTAACTAAGTCGGAATCGGTAACGCGTTTAGGTGATGATACAGATACACGATTACTTAACTCGAGCTATTCTGGTCGGCGCTATTACGCAGGCTTTAATTACAGCTTTTAATTAACGGCATACGCAATATTTTATCAAAAGCCAACTGACTAACTTTAGTTGGCTTAACCTAACAGAGCCAAATAGTATAATTTTATGTATGCACATAGTTTTGTTGCTCATATTGATTGTTTAATAGGCAGAAAAAGCCTCGCATCCCTTTATTTGTATAGCTTTCATACTAAATTCATTTAATTGTCAAAAAGCTGA
>NZ_WTKW01000317.1:0-4818 GCF_011378745.1 Pseudoalteromonas sp. Z1A6 | reverse complement strand
AGCCCGCAGTGTTAACTGCGGGCTTTTTATTGAATGAGTGAGTCAGCCGTATAAGCCGGGTTTTGTCCTTTCCGAAGAAAGTGATAATCATTCGTCTAGGCCATAAATCGCTCTATGGCTCAAGCAACCTACCCGGTTCCAACGTGGGCCACGCCATAAGGAACCCTATTTGGTCTTGCTCCGAGTGGAGTTTACCTTGCAACCGACTATTACTAGCGGCCCGGTGCGCTCTTACCGCACCCTTTCACCCTTACCAATCCGAAGATTGGCGGTCTCCTCTCTGCTGCACTTGTCGTAGGCTCACGCCCCCCAGCCGTTAGCTGGCACTCTGCCCTATGGAGCCCGGACTTTCCTCCCCCTGATCATTTTCGTCACAGGCAGCGATCATCTTGGCTGACTCGGCGCGCAGTATACATGAGGCTAATACCAAGCGCAGTAAAATTTACTCTTTTTCTTCAATAATTGTTTTGTATAAAGCATTTTTCTTCATTCCAAAGTATTCAGCAACAACGCCACAGGCTTTTTTCATTGGCATTTCGCTTTCAAGAAGTGCCAGCATTTTGCGCGCTTCAGGCGGAACATCATCTATTTGCTTTGGTTTGCCCGGAAGCATAAGCACTATTTCGCCGCGCTGCTTGGTAGGATCATCAGTTAAAAACTGTTTAAGCTCACTTACACTACCATTAAAAAATGTTTCAAAGGTTTTGGTTAGCTCTTTAGCAAACACAACTTGCTGCTCATCACCAAGGGCTAGTGCTAAATCATCAAGGCTTGCCATAATACGGTGCGTACTTTCGTACATTATGCTGGTAATACCTGAGTTAACAGCTTCGGTAAAAAAGTCTTGGCGAGCTTTACTTTTAGCTGGCGTAAAACCAATAAACTGAAAGCGGTCGGTTGGTAAACCTGAACAACATACGGCTGTAATTGCAGCACATGCACCTGGAACAGGTGTAACATGAGCGCCTTGTTCACGACATAGATTTACAACAGCGTAGCCTGGATCACTAATTAGCGGTGTACCAGCGTCAGATACTAAAGCAATATTTAAACCTTGATTAAGTTGATCAATAATTTGTTGTGCTTTTTGCTTTTCGTTGTGGTCGTGTAATGCAAACGTTTTTGCCTTAATACCAAAGTGGCTAAGTAGCTTGCCGGTATGGCGAGTGTCTTCAGCAGCAATTAAGTCAACTTGCGATAATGTCGCAATGGCACGGTGACTTAAGTCGTCATAATTGCCAATTGGGGTGGCAACAATGTAAAGAGTGCCAATTTTCTGTGAATTCTCCTCATTTAACATTGAGGTCTCCTGCGTCAGTCAGTAATATAAGCAAATCGCGTTAACGTATTGGGAAATCATTGTGCGACTTAAACTAGTTAGTCTATTAATTATATTGTCAGGGTTATCGGCGTGTAGCACAACCGAAAAACCAACTAAAAACAGCGATAACGTAAGTAACCGCACTAATGCACTGCAAAATCAGGCAACCAGTGCGCAATCTATCTATCAATTGGCGCAAAACCGCCAAGGTGCCGATAAAATACAGTTATTGTATAGCGCCCGTGATGCAGCAATTAGTGAGCAAAACTGGCCTTTATTAGAGATAATTGGGAATGAGCTTGAATTAACCGCAAGTGTTGATCAAATTCAGAACCGTCTTTATATTGCATTTGCACAAAAACAACAGAATAAAAATGATCAAGCTTTGGTTATTTTACAGTCGCTAGACGGACAACTGACTCAACCTGAGCATTTTGCTTGGCATCAGTTTTTAACGGCCAGTATTTACGCATCGCAAAATTTTCCGAAAAAAGCTGCACCCTACTTTTTTAGGGCCTCTGAAACAGCAACAAAAAATAATATAGAAATCCCTCAACTTAATCAAAATTTGTGGGATAACTTAAAGCAACTTTCTTCTTACGCGCTTGAACGCTTTAACCGTGGTTCGGTTATTCAGCAAGGGTGGGCTAACCTAGCGTTATATCATCAAGTATATGCAAGTAGTGGCGTAGAGTTAGATCAAGCGATCAACAATTGGCGCAGACGCTATATTGGGCATCCGGCTTTTACTGTATTACCTGAACAAGATGAAATGCTTACTGAACTTGCTCCTATCAATATAGAGCGCTTAGTTGTGTTATTTCCACAATCGGGCCCTAACGAACGTTTAGGTGATGCCCTTAAAGCTGGCGTATTAGCTGCACTTGATACGCAAAATATCAACGACACTATTTTTATTGATGAAAACTTAAGTACAGAAGAAATTGCAGCACAACTTGAAGAAATAAAGCCTGACTTTGTAATTGGCCCTCTACTTAAAGCAAATATAGATAAACTAGCTAATGCGCAAACGTTTATCGATACGCCAGTACTACATTTAAACACCTTTGATGGTGAACGCATTTCGCTTCAGCATTATTACTTTGCACTAAATCCTGAACACGAAGTAGAACAAGCCCTAGAGCACTTTTTAGCAATGGGTTACCAAAAGCCGATGCTACTTGCGCCTAATAACGCTAACGGGCAACGTCTTGTTGATTACTTTAACTTGCAGTGGCAACGCTATAGCGAAACTAAGCCACAAATAGGTTTTTATAACGATAAAAAAGATATGCCAAACACGATTACCAGCTTGCTGGAAGTAGATAAATCAAAAGATCGCATAAAAACGGTTAAGGCATTATTTAAACAAGAAGTAGAAAATGAAACGCGCTCACGCAGTGATATTGATGTTATTTATATTTTAGGTGATGCAATAGAAACACGCTTAATTAAACCTTACCTTGATGTAAACGTAAGTACTTTTGCAGATCGCATTCCACTTTACGCCAGCTCTAAAAGCCACAGTAAACAAATTGACAGTACTGACAAAGGCGACTTAGACGGCCTATACTTCACTGAATTGCCGTGGATGCTCGATTCGCAAATTAAACAACATAACTTACGCCAGCAGTATGATTCGTTATGGCCAGAGCAAGTAGATATTAGCCAACGCTTATTTGCAATGGCGTACGATGCTGTATCAATATTACATGACATCAGGCAGTTAAGCGTAATGCCAGGCAATCAATATAGTGGTTTAAGCGGTAAGTTATCTGTTAATACCAGCGGCCATATAGAACGCACGCTCGACTGGGCTCAATATACAAACCGTCGCATTAAGCCTGTGCAATTAGAAACACAACGCCCGGTACCATTGTTTATGCAATCAGCGGGTGACATACAAACTATCAATTAAATTTAATTAAGGGGGCGGCATGTCGTGGTTTAAAGAGCTGTGGCACAATAGTCGCGAAAAAGGCCAGTATTATGAGCTTGAAGCGCAAAAATACTTAGTTACTCAAGGGCTAACACCCATAGAACGTAATTATTACTGCCCCTTTGGTGAGCTTGATGTCATTATGAAAGAAGGCGATACCCTTGTATTCGTTGAGGTTAAGTTTCGCAAAAATAATGCTCGTGGCGGTGCCAACTATGCGCTTAGTCCACAAAAACAAGCTCGATTAAAACGTAGTATTTATCATTACTTAGCAGCTAAAAATTTAACTAACCAAGCTCTAAGAATTGATTATGTAGCCATTACAGGAGAAGCATCTCCTAATATTAATTGGCTTAAAAATGTATTTTAAACGCAAATACAAAGATAAATTATTGGTAGGCTATGCAAGACACAATTAAAGAAATTTTTACAGAAAGCATTCAAGTTCAAATCGCTGCTGGTGAAGTGCTACCTAGTGCGCTTGAGTCAGCTGCATTTACTATTGCACAAAGTCTGATCAACGGAAATAAACTCATTTGCTGCGGTACTGCAAATTGCCACATGCTCGCTCAGCATATGGCGGGTGTGTTGGTTAATCATTATGAAACCGAACGTCCCTGCTTACCTGCAATTGCTCTATCGCAAGAAAACGTTAATCTTGGGCAAAGTACTCAAGTAGACGATCACGATACATTTGCTCGCCAAGTCCGCGCTTTTGCCCAACAAGGTGATTTATTGCTTGTATTGGCTATAAACGGCAACGAAAAACATGTTATTTCTGCCGTTGAAGCTGCACTAACTAAAGATATGAAGGTCATAGTTATGGTTGGTGATGATGGTGGCGAGTTGGTAGGCCTACTTGGACCTAACGATGTTGAAATTAGATCGCCATCTAAACGCCCTAGCCGCATTATCGAATCCCATTTAGTTAACTTACATTGTTTAAGCGAACTTGTTGATTTAACGCTTTTCCCTCAGGATGAAAATTATGTTTAAACACTCTCTTATTGTTTTAGGTACTGTTGTATTACTGCAAGGCTGCGCAGCCGCTGTTGTTGCAGGTACAGCCAGTGCAGTAACTGCAGCGAACGACCGCCGTACTATTGGCTCTCAAATTGACGATAACAATATTGAAATAAAAGCCAGTATTGCACTTAGCGAAGTAGAACGTCTTGAAAAGTTTGCCAATATAAGCGCTGTAAGCGTTAACGGTATTGTTTTACTTGTTGGCCAAGTATCTAACGAAGAAATGAGAAACGAAGCGCAGCGCACCATTGAGGGCGTTTCAGGTATTCGTAAAATACATAACCAAATTCGTATTGGCTCAAATACTGGCATTACTACACAAACTCACGACTCTTGGCTAACTTCTAAAGTAAAAGCCCAGCTACTAACAGCAAAAGACATTAGCAGTAATAACATTAAAGTAGTGACAGAAAATGCTGAAGTTTTTTTAATGGGCTTAGTATCTGACTCTGAGTCAACTCAAGCTGTAAATATTGCCCGCAATGTTTCTGGCGTAGAGCGTGTAATTAAAGTATTTGAATACTTGTAAACA
>NZ_WTKW01000316.1:0-4834 GCF_011378745.1 Pseudoalteromonas sp. Z1A6 | reverse complement strand
ATAATACTAAAAAAATTTGGTGGGCTATTTTCTCTCTTCTACATTTTATTGGTAAATTACTTGTTGTATGTCTTTTTATATTTTCTAGCTCCACTGTAATTAACTTTTTTTTTGGCGCAATCGGTTATCCGGATCTAATTGCATTTGTGAAGCCTTTTGGAGAGATATATGGTGATACGCTTCCTTGGGCGGCTACATCTATGCTATTAGCTAGTAGTGTTGCAATTGGGCACATGAGGAACCTTGAAATTAATGAAGAAAAGTTAACTGCTGAAATAAGAGAAAGAGCAGAAAAAAAATATAATGCAAAAAATGGAGAAAGTAACATAAAGGCAGGTTAATTAAATAAATGCACACCGCTCTTCCCCTCTTTTTAGTGGATACCCCTCAACTTATCTTTCCCCATACACATTCTCAGGATTTATTTGCATTAGTATTGCGGGGTTGTCTATCGATTTAAATCCGTATTGCGCATAAAGGCCATGCGCATCAGAAGTCGCTAATAAAAAGCGCCTGAGCCCTTGCAGCTCAGCGTGCTCTACTATCGTTTTAATAAGTAACTTACTCAGCCCATTTCCTTGCAAGTGCGGGGCAATAAATACATCGGCTAAATAGGCAAAAGTGGCTTTATCTGTCACTACTCGGGCAAAGCCAACTTGTTCGTTATGAGCGCTGTAAACACCAAAGCACATTGAATTATCAATAGCTGATTGCATCACGCTTTTAGGAATGCCTTTGGCCCAATAGCTATTAGCAATAAAGTTATAAATAACGTTAAAGTTAAGTTTGCTTTTGTCTGTGCTAATTGAGTAATCGCCAATATTTACTGTCATAAGTTAATAGTCTTTTTTATCAATGTTGTTATAAGCGTTTATATAACTTTTTCTATAAATAATCTTTAACGTTTTTTAGCTGTTTATCATGTACTTTTGAAAGCACTAACAATGAGCAAATAGCCCCAAATAACGCCAGTCCCATATCTGATTGGGTATCCCACACGTAACCTTGCGTGCCTAAAAACGCTTCTGCGTCTTCGCCGCTTAATACTGCAACCCACCACTCTATTAATTCGTAAAACGCGCTAAATGCTAAACATACCGAAATAACAAAGGTGATTAACCAGCCTCGACCATTTACTACTTTTTTGCGTAGCAAAATTTCGCGTGCTAGCAGTGCAGGTACAAACCCTTGAAAAAAGTGCCCTACTTTGTCGTAGTTATTACGCTCGCTACCAAATAGGTTATCAAACAATGGGACTTCGGCGTAGGTGTAATGCCCGCCAATCATCAGCACAATGCAATGCGCTAAAATAAAGGTGTATAAAATAGGGGTAAGTTTAAAGTGGCTATAAGTGCTTGCTAGCAGCACTAAACCAATAATTGCGGGAATAACTTCAAGCAGCCATGTAAATTGATCTTTTGGGTTAATACCAGACCAAATTAATACAATAAAAAATAGGCTCAGCCATAAATACTTCATTTAGAATCCTTTTCTAAATTGATCAAATTTACGGCATTTTACGCCTTTGAAATAAACGATGCTACCTATAGTTTGTTTTTGCGGTAATGCGATTAAACAAAGTAGGAAAAAAGCGTTTAATTGTAGGCGCCCAACCACTTAAACCTTTACCCACAATCACTTCGTCTTTTTTATTACTAATGGCGTTAATCATTTTTTTAGCAGCTACGCTTACATCCATGCCATTTTCTATCGACTCTTCTGGTTTATTTTGCGCTATGCCTTGCTCGTTTAACGAGTTATGCGCAATTGCTGTTTTAATAGATCCTGGGCAAATTGTTAAACAATGAATATTATGTTCCGCTACTTCTGCACGTAGGCAATCCATAAAGCCAACAACCGCATATTTAGAACCCGAATATCCCGTTCTAAATTTTGAACCTACTTTACCCGCCACACTACTAATAGACACAATTGAGCCACTGCGCCTTGCCACCATAGTAGGCAATATAGCTTTAGTAAGTGCAATTAAGCCAAAGTAATTAACCTCCATTAATTGGCGATACACGTTAAAGTCGTTTTCTAAAAATAAACTGCGCTGCGATACCCCGCCGTTATTAATTAAAATATCAATTGCAGGAAGCTCGCTCATTTGCGCAGTTATTGTGCTTAGTACCTGCTCTGGCTGGGCTAAATCAAGCGGCACAACTAAGTGCCCTTCGCCTTTAAGCATTGCTTTTAAATCGTTTAGTTTATCTACATTGCGCGCCGATAAAATAACGCGCGCTCCAAGCTCGGCAAATTGTATAGCAAGCTCTTTACCAATACCTGACGATGCCCCGGTGATCCACACGGTTTTATTATTATATTGCATGCGTTATCTGCCCTTTTATTGTTATTTATTAGGTTTTATAAAGGTACTTAGTAAAGTATTTTACGCCTTTGTAGGGCCTGCTATTGCGTTAACTTCGTTTTCTAATGTTTTATAAAAACCCATTAAAAAGAGGAGCTCAACAGTTACGTACAAAGGGCCAATAATTAAACCAATTAGGTCATCTACAAACGCCGGTTTTTTACCTTCGTAATAGTGCCCAATAAACTGCAGTACCCAACCAAATACAAAAATACCTACGCCAATACTCAACCAAGGCCAAAAAGCCATTGCTGCAATGGGCTGAGCAGCAACAAGGAGTAAAGTAAATATTACGGCCATAATAAAGCCAAGCGAAAAGCTCAACATAAAATAATAAACCACAGAGGCAAGTACAAACAGCTGTGCACCATCAATTACTACACTTCCAAGGGGTATTTGAATACGCGCAAGTAAACACAGTGCTGCAAATACAATGAGCGGAATACCAATAAAGTGCGTTAGTACATTGCGTTTAGAGCGATGATATAAACCATATTTACCAAGCTGCTGTTGAAGTGTTTTCATTGTTTTGCCTTTATTTTTATATATAAAACTTACTTTAGCAAAAGTAGACACAACAACAATGTCAGGTATCCGACATTTTGTAAATTAAACAAATGCAGAAATTATTTTACCCGGCTCATACTCACCTTGCATATCCGTTCGCTCGCGCCCTTTTTGATACTCTTGCTCAAGCATTTTTTGAAGTTCCTCTATTTTATCAGCAATTGCGCTAGGGTCTGCGCCCTCACTTTGCTGTTCTTTAATGAGCTCTTCTATTGTCGCTTTTAGCTCGTCTATTTTGTTTTTGTTTACACCTAAACGCTGATAAACCAACGCTTCTTGAGCACCTTCTAAAAACGTTGGTTCTTTAGGGGCTGAGGTAATGCCTTTAACATCATTTGTTTTTTCGTTAGGGAGCGGATTAGTTGCCGCAACTTCGCTTGAACTTGCCGCTTTATTTACTGTAGGAGAGTTATAGTTACTGTATTGATTTTTAAAGGTTATTGTTGTCATTAGCTCAAATCCATTATTGCCTCACGTGTTATGTAGCAATTTTGGTTCCAACTAATTCACTTTAATTAAAGTGTTTTTTTAAGCTTTTTCAGCGCATGCCTGTAATTTTTGTTTATCTAAAATAGTAATACGTTGATACCCCAAGCTAATAGCTTGTAGGCTAGCGAGTTGTTGCAGTATTTGATTAATAGTTTGGCGCGTTAGGTAGGTCATATCAGCAAGTTGCTGCTGAGATAAAACAAGCGGTGTTAAGTGCTCTGTATGTTCGCTTAGCATTAAAAGCCGGTTACATACTTTTTGCTCAGCGCTTAACAGGGCATGATCTTCCATTGAGGTAAACATTAGGCGTAACTTTTGTGCCAATAATAAACCAAACTCTTGCCAATATTGTGGCTGTTCATTTAAAAGCTGTTCAAGCTCGCGTTGGGGAACGTAAAAAAGCACAACGTCAGTTTGTGCATATACGTCATGAGTACGCAGGCCACCATCAAACAAGGTAACTTCGCCAAACCACAGTGATGAATCAATAAAGCTCAATACGGCTTCTTTGCCTTCGTTACTTACGCCACTAATACGCACTACGCCGCTAAGCACTGCATAAATTCCATCGTGCTTATCACCTCGCAAAAATAATGATTGCTGAGCTTTTAGCGAGAGCGTTTTGCCCTGCGTTAATAAAAAGCTTTTTAAATAAGCGCTACGGTTTTTAAACCAATGCCCTTGCTCTATAACGTTTTGCTGCTGTGGAGTCATTATTTACTGCATTTGCTTATTAAATGGCTGTTTTTCGATAACCAATTTTTTAGGGAAATTTAAATCGGTTGCTATAACAAAATCATCGTAAGGATCATTACCCGAAAACAGCTCAGTTATTAATGTATCGTTTTTATAAACATTAACGGTTACACCGCTGCCCATACCGCCTGAGTTAATAATATAATAATGATATTCGCCGTTACTAAAAAATAAAATACTCTCGCCAATACGCCCTACTTGCCTGTAGTAACTACCAAATGGAGCATCCGGTGTTGCTTCTTTTTCAAGCCCTATGTCATTAACTCTACCAAATCGATAACTAAGCGATGAGTCATCTTTTGCAACACAAATAGAAAGCACTTTATCGGTAGGTTCTAACTTGTAGGCTGTACTTTCATCTGGGTTACGCACAACTTTATGCATTTTTGCGTTAATGTAAGCTGCTTCATTACTTTTACAATGTGTTGCCAGCATACCGACCACTAAAGCGGGTTCGTTTGTTTGAGCTGCTGAAGGCGTGTTTACTTTGAGATCAGAGGGTAAGTTACTTACATTATTATTTAGCTGAGGGCTATCTTGCATTGCCATACTTTGGTCGTCACAACCAAACAGTGCAAACAAGAAGAAAGAATAAAAGCTCGCTAAAAATTTAATGCGCATAATAAAATCCATCTATGAGAGAGCCTTTAA
>NZ_WTKW01000315.1:0-4837 GCF_011378745.1 Pseudoalteromonas sp. Z1A6 | reverse complement strand
TAAATAAAATTATTTATGGATATAGCCTCAAATGAAATTAGATAACCCGACTTCAAACTTAACCCATCAATTTGTAATTAACGACTATTTGCATCAGTTATTTGATGCGGTAAATGTTATTTCTGTTCAAGGTTATGACAATGAACGTCGTGTTATTTATTGGAATGAAGGTAGTGAGCGACTTTATGGATATACCAAAGAAGAAGCCATAGGACAAAAAATAGAAGACCTTATAATTCCAGAGCCAATGTGTGAATTAGTTATTAACGCACATAGTGATTGGGTAAAAAAAGATATAGAAATTCCAGCATCTGAAATTATCTTACAAGACAAAGATGGAAACAATGTATCGGTTTTTTCCAGCCATGTTATGTTTACAAATCAATATAATACAAAACAAATGTACTGTATTGATATTGATTTATCTGAGGTTAAAAAGGCACAAGCAGATGCGTCATTTAATGAGCATATGCTAAAAACTATTTTTGGAGCAATTCCTGACTTATTTTTCTTGATGGAAAATGATGGAACTATTATTGAGTATCATGCCAGTAATGAGACCGATCTCTACACCAAGCCAAAGCAATTTATTGGTAAAAAAATGGGTGATGTACTCCCTCAAGATGTAGCCAAAAAATTTGAAACCTATATCAGCCTTGTATTAGAAAAAGAGCAGATGATGAGCTTTAAATACGAGCTAGCTTTGCCCCATGGGCTCGTTTTTTTTGAAGCAAGAATAAATAAAATAACAGAACATAACCAGTTAATGGTTATTATTCGAGATATTACAGAACAGCATAAATCAGATGAAATAATTAGACATCAAGCGTATTACGATAGTCTAACTTTACTCCCAAATCGTTTTTTAGCACTTGATCGTTTGTCGCAATTACTTATTGAAGCACAAAGAAATAACGAGAAAGCGGCAGTACTGTTTTTGGATTTAGATGATTTTAAAAAAATAAATGACTCTTTAGGCCATGAAACAGGAGACAAACTTTTAATTGAATCAGCGCAAAGGCTACAAGAGGCACTGCGAAAAGACGACACGGTAGGGCGCCTAGGTGGAGATGAGTTTATCGTATTACTACGAGGTATAACTGATCACCATGCAGCGCTAAAAATTACTGAAAAACTGGTCAATAACTTTAGAGCCCCTTTTAAAATTGAGGGTCGGGAACACATACTAACAGCGAGTATTGGTGTAGCCATATACCCAGAAAATGGCACAACCGTTGCTGATTTATTACGAAATGCTGACACTGCAATGTATCAAGCAAAATCATATGGTCGTAATACTTATTCATTTTTTACTAAAAAGATGAACGTAATTATTCAGCGCCGACTCGTAATAGAAGAGCAGATGCGTGGCGCCCTTGAGCGTAATGAATTTGAGTTATTCTACCAGCCCCAATTTGACGCCAAAAATAAACACATCATTGGTGCAGAAGCGTTATTACGCTGGCATAACCCTGTGCTAGGTAATGTAACACCCGATGAGTTTATACCTATTGCCGAAAATACAGGATTAATTGTACCTATTGGCAAGTTTGTAATTAGCCAAGCATTACACTTTTTAAACACATGGCAAAGTACCTGTAAACGCCAACAAAAATACACCATGGCTGTTAACTTATCTCCTCGCCAATTTAGAGACGTAGGGTTGCTCAGTTTTATTCAAAACTCATTGAGTGAAGCAAACGTAAACCCCGAAAGTTTAGAGCTTGAAATAACTGAGGGAGTATTGATGAGTTGCCACACTAATGTTGTTGATATACTGACTGAAATTACTGCATTAGGCATTAACTTATCAATGGATGACTTTGGTACAGGTTATTCATCATTAAGTTATTTGAGAGAATACCCTTTTAATGTACTTAAAATAGATAGAAGTTTTATTGACGGTATTGTATTAAACAATGAAGACTGTAATCTCGTAAAGGCAATTATTGCTATGTCGCACAGCTTAGGACTGACAGTGGTAGCCGAAGGTGTAGAAACAAAAGAGCAGCATACTTTATTGAACGAATTGGGTTGTGATTTTATGCAAGGCTTCTATTTTAGTAAACCAATACCAGCAAAACAGTTTCTTGATTTTTCGATGAATTTTGATAAAAAGTAAGATTAAACACTCGATTGTAACAATTCATTGCACGGCTATTGACCTTATTGTCCCATCGCGAGTAACCTGTTATAGAAACAAATAAAAAGGATTCTATAATGCGTTTAAAACCTCTTGTAGCTACATTAGTAGCCACATTTTCTTTATCACTTTCAAGTAGTGCCATAGCCGACGAAGGCATGTGGCAACCACACCAACTTCCAGAATTAGAATCAATTTTAAAAGCCAAGGGGCTTGAAATTGATGTTGAATCTATTTCTAAATTAACCGAATTCCCAATGAATGCGGTAATTAGCCTAGGTGGTTGTACAGCATCGTTTGTATCGCCTAAAGGTTTAGTTGTGTCAAACCATCACTGTGTTTATGGCTCGGTACAATACAACTCAACGCCTGAAAACAATATTTTAGAAAATGGCTTTTTAGCTAAAAGTCCTACAGAAGATTTACCTGCAGCGCCGGGCTCACGCGTCTATGTAACAAAAACGGTCACCAACGTAACAGATGAAGTAATTAAAGGTACTAACGAGCTAACAGCAAAAGCACGCTACGACGCACTCGAAAAAAATGAAAAAGCGCTAGTAGCCCAGTGTGAAGCCGACGAAAGCTATCGTTGTAATGTGTATTCGTTTCATGGTGGTTTAGAGTTTTACCTAATTAAGTCACTTGAAATTAAAGACGTACGCTTAACTTATGCACCGGCAATGGGCGTAGGTAAATACGGCGGCGATATAGATAACTGGATGTGGCCGCGCCATACTGGCGACTTTGGTTTTTACCGCGCTTATGTAGGCAAAGATGGAAAACCAGCAGAGTACAGCGAAGACAACGTACCTTACGTACCAGACTCTTACCTAAAAGTAAGTGCCAAAGGCGTGCAAGAAGGCGACTTTGTAATGGTTACAGGCTACCCAGGGCGTACTAACCGCTACCGTATAGCAACAGAGGTAGATAGCGTATTTAACGACAGCTACCCTAAAGCACGCGTTCATAACTCAAAATACGTGTCGCTTATTGAAGAAAACTCAGAGGACGGCAGTAAAGCGCGTATTGCTTACGAAAGCACCATTGCAGGTTATAACAACTATATTAAAAACTATGGTTCGATGATCGAAAGCTTTAAAAAAGGCACTATGCTTGAGCGCAAAAAACAGTTTGAGCAAGACTTAACACAATGGATCAATAGTGATGGTGAGCGTAAAGAGCAATACGGAAGCGTATTAGGTGAGCTATCTGAGCTAATTGCGCAATCACAAGAGCACAGTGAACGCGACCGTATGTTAGGTTATGTACACCGCTCACAAATGATCAGCACAGCACGACGTTTATACCGCTTAGCTTACGAAAAACAACAGCCAAATAGCGAACGTGAATCTGGTTATCAAGAACGTGACTTACCTCGTATTAAAGCAGGGCTTGAGCGCATGACGCGCCGTTATGATAGCAAAGTAGATAAAGCTATTTTACTGCACTTTTTAGAGCTGTATGCAGCACTTCCAAAAGAAGAGCGTTTTAGCGACGTTGATAACGTATTTAAAGTACAAAATGGGTTTGATAAAGCAACCCAAAGCGCGTTACTTGATAGCATGTATGAACAGTCAAGACTTGATAATGCCACTGTTCGCAATTCATTGTTTGAGCAATCGTTTAGCCAGCTAAATCAAAGCCAAGACCCATTTGTGCAGTACGCTAAAGCAATCTTTAAAGTAATGAAAGCACAGGAAGATAAATCAAAAGCACTTGCAGGTAAATTACAAGCAGCTCGCCCAGAGTTAATGAGCGCAATAATTGCGTTTAACAAAGCTAAAAACAAACCTGTATACGCCGATGCCAACAGCACTCTACGAGTAACCTATGGCACCGTAGGCGGCTACTCACCTCAAGATGGCTTGGTAGCAACACCCTTTACATCGCTTGAAGGATTACTAGCTAAAAACACCGATGTTGACCCATTTAATGCACCTAAAAAGTTACAAGAGCAAATTAAAGCCAAGCTTTATGGTGATTACACAGGTGGCATGAATACAGTACCCGTTAACTTTCTATCTAATGTAGACACTACTGGTGGTAACTCAGGTTCGCCAACACTTAACGGCAAAGCAGAGCTTGTAGGCTTACTGTTTGACGGTGTTTACGAAAGTATTATTGGTGACTGGGATTACAACCCTGAGCTTAATCGCTCAATCCACGTTGATTCGCGCTACATGCTGTGGGTAATGGATAAAGTAGATAATGCACAAAACTTATTAGACGAAATGACAATCGTAAAATAAGTAATTAGTGAGATTAGAGAAGGGCGCTTACCGTAAAGGAAGCGCCTTTTTTTAGGGAGTTAATCGACTAATTAATTGTTATTCTTTTGTAGGCGCGAGTTTACCTCGCGCGCAATGAAAGCAAAAATGCGGCATAAAGCCACACCTAAAAATATAACGCCAAGAGGTGCAGCGTTAAAATTACTGTTTTAGGCCTATTAAATATCTAAATTTAACTAAAGTGTAGGCAATCAATGCATGAATCATCATCTATAACAAGCATCTATTTTACGTTGTTCTATAACAAGCATCTATTTTACGTTGTAGTGACTTTTAAATTAAGTATATCATCCTTAAAGTCATGTATTTTTTTCATAGCAAATATAGTGGACTATTTACAAAGGTTGTTGTTTGTTATTTAATATCGTGAATAAATATATAGTTAAAATTTTGCGGAGAATAATTA
>NZ_WTKW01000314.1:0-4841 GCF_011378745.1 Pseudoalteromonas sp. Z1A6 | reverse complement strand
TATAATGATGCACAGTGCTGTGCTAAATGCTGTAATAGTAAGCCAAACGTAGGTTTTGTACTTTTTATAAAAGCTTGTTTTTTGATTAATAAGAACTTTAGGTGTGGGGGTTAAAGCTAAATTAATACCAATTTCTTCTAATTTTCCAACATCTAAAACCCATATGCTTTGCGCCTGTAAAATAGGCTGTAACAGTGAAGCCTCAGTACCATTTAATATTTTCTTAATGAGCTGACTCGTCTGCATTGCGTGCTGAATACCGTCAAGTTCGTGTGCGCCAGTTGCGCCATTATTTAACGTAACTTTTGCAATAGTGAATATGGGTCTAGTAGTATGCTTAGCTAGTAAAGAGCTACTCTCGCTCCAGCGAATAAGTTCATTTCTTTGATTGGGATTAATGAGTTGTCCGATCACCAGTATTGGAATGTTTTTAGAGTATGGGGTAAGTGTTGTTGCAATATCTATTTCATTTAAATCGATGACCTCATAAATATGTTTAGGTGCTTTTGGGTCCTTATTAATTGCTCTAATTTTATTTAAGTTTATTTTACCGGTTATACTGCTGTCGGAAATAACAATTAACTGTTCTTTCCCCGTCATTCTCTTTATATCGAATACTGTTTGGGCAAGGTTTCTATTTTCGAAAACACCTGTCATGTTTTTTTTTGCTAAAATTTCAGGTGTAACTTGGTTAATACCACTGTATACAATTGGTAATGAAGGGAAAAATGTAGCCCTGTGACCTGT
The DNA here is from genome assembly GCF_011378745.1 of Pseudoalteromonas sp. Z1A6. Lineage (NCBI taxonomy): Bacteria > Pseudomonadati > Pseudomonadota > Gammaproteobacteria > Alteromonadales > Pseudoalteromonadaceae > Pseudoalteromonas > Pseudoalteromonas sp. Z1A6. The sequence continues at coordinate 4,094 of NZ_WTKW01000314.1, read as the reverse complement.
CACCCACTCGAGTGCAGAGTCATCTGTTACAGCAATAAGGCTTAAATTAGTAGATATGTATTTGTGTTGGAGGTAGGTCAAAAATTGTTCTTTAAATTTTCCTTGAGGATAGCGCTTAGCATCCATAAATTCATGGAATAAATGCGTACTTTTTTCTTCTTTAAAAGAATCTTCAAATCCTTTTTTAAGCATACTGGTCCACTCATGCTCACTATGATAAGAATGAATGATCAGAATATTATTTTTAGCATTTTCTGCTATGCCTAGATTGCTATATAGGCAACCTATAAAAATGATAAGGTATTTTAGCAAAACATAAAATAATCAATTTGTTAGGGAGTTTATAGTATGCGTTTAATTGCACTATATCCAACTTTCGATTAAAAATACGAGTTAAGTTTATACTATTATATTTTTTGTAGGGAAAAGTCATTGCATTTTAATGATGCTATTGACCTATGTGTTGCACCTAGGTTTATTATGAAACTACTGAAACATGACGGAGCTAAATTATGTATGTTAAACAACTCGCCAAGTTAATGGGCGTGACTGCCGATACTGTTCGTCATTACACGCGTGTTGGGTTACTTAATCCAATACGCAGTGAAGAAAATGGCTATCAAGAATATACAAAGCGAGACCAGCAACGTTTAAAGTTTATTATTAGCTCTCGTCAACTTGGTTTTTCACTCAAAGATATTCAACAGATTATAGGCGAGTCAGAGCAGGGGAATTGTCCTTGTCCGTTAACGCGTAAACTCATTACTAAACGCCTAGAAGAAACCGAAGCACTATTTCAAGAAACATTAAAATTACGAAACAGAATGCATGCAGCTCTGGAGCAATGGGATACATCAGCCGATGGTGCAAATACCAGTGACGTGTGTAGTTTAATAGAATCTTTTGTTGATCCAATAAACGATTCTGCAAATAAGGAGCAGCGTAATGACGACTAATACAAAAGACACCGCGCAAAACTTTATTATTGAAGGTGCTAATTGTGGCAGTTGTGTGGCCAAAATTGAAAAAGCCCTCAATAGTGTTCAAGGTGCGCAAAGCGTAGAAATGAACTTTGCTGAGCGTACTGTACGTGTAGAAGGTAAAGCCGACGAAAGCACGCTTATTAAAGCAGTCGAAAACATTGGTTATTCAGCTAAGCCAATGAGTAACGAATCTGATCAAGATGCACTTGATGAAAAAGCAAAGTCAGACGAGGCACATTACAAAAAGCTAATGCGTAATATGATATTAGCGTTAGGAGTCGGTACACCGTTAATGATATACGGGCTTATTTTTGACATGAGTGTAACCACCGACACACAACGAATAGCGTGGTTTTTAGTGGGTATAGTCACGCTTGTAGTTATGGCTATATCAGGTAAACAATTTTACAACGGCGCATGGCAAGCATTTAAAAACCATGCGGCAAATATGGATACATTAATAGCGCTTGGTACAGGTACTGCGTGGTTGTATTCGATGTTTGTAGTAATCGCACCAAATTTATTACCAGAAGTCGCAAGACACGTATATTTTGAAGCGTCATCGATGATCATCGGTTTAATTAGTTTAGGGCTCGCTTTTGAAGTAAAAGCACGTGGGCGAACCTCACAGGCAATTAAACGCTTAATTGGTCTGCAACCAAAAACTGCACGCGTAATACGCGATGATCAAGAGCAAGACATCGACATTAGTGATGTTGTAAAAAATGATGAAGTACGTGTTCGCCCGGGTGAAAAAATCCCTGTAGATGGCGACGTTATTGAAGGCAGCAGTACGGTTGATGAGTCAATGCTTACTGGTGAGCCAATGCCTGCCCGCAAAAAAACGGGCGACAAAGTCGTTGCCGGAAGTATTAATAAAAGTGGCACTTTATTATTTAAAGCCACGCACATTGGTAGCGAAACCACACTTGCCAATATTATCAATATGGTAAAGCGTGCACAAAACTCTAAGCCATCAATAGGGCGCTTAGCTGATGTTATATCAGGGATATTTGTACCAACAGTCATGATTATAGCAGTACTTGCTGGCCTTGCATGGTTAAACTTTGGACCTGAGCCATCAATTGCTTATGCCGTTGTTGCTGTAACCACGGTACTTATTATTGCTTGTCCTTGTGCGCTGGGACTCGCAACCCCTATGTCGGTTATGGTGGGTATTGGTAAAGCCGCTGAGTCGGGAATATTAATTCGAAATGGCGAGTCGCTGCAAACTACATCTAAAATCACCACCATGATTTTAGATAAAACAGGCACTATTACTCAAGGCACACCGCAAGTTACCGATGTGGTTACATTTAACAACAGCGACGAAAATACAGTAATGCAATGTGTTGCAAGCCTTGAAAGTAGCTCAGAGCATCCACTGGCTGAAGCAATTACGGCATACGCTAAAAAGCATGGCTTAACACTGAGTAAAGTTACCGACTTTGATGCCATTACAGGTAAAGGCGTAACTGGCAGTGTTGACGGGCAAACATTGTTATTTGGCAACAAAGCGCTAATGGATAAATACAATGTGAGTGTTGATGATGCAACCGAGCAAGCTCAAACACTTGCCAGTGATGCTAAAACGCCCATGTATTTTGCAAGTAATAATAAGCTCCACGCTATTATTGCTGTAGCAGATCCTATTAAAGAGGATTCAGTAGAAGCGATTAAACGCCTGCAAAATAAAGGTATCCACCTAGTTATGCTAACTGGTGACAACAAAGCCACTGCACAAGCTGTTGCTAAGCAAGTTGGTATTGATGACTTTATTGCAGAAGTAATGCCCGATGACAAAGTAAACGAAGTAACAAAACGCCAAGCCAATGGTGAAATAGTGGGTATGACTGGTGACGGTATTAACGATGCTCCCGCACTTGCGCAAGCCGATGTAGGCTTTGCAATTGGTACAGGTACTGATGTAGCAATAGAAAGTGCAGACATTACCTTAATGCGTGGCTCGTTACATGGCCTTGCTGATGCAATTGCCGTGAGTAATGCAACTATTTCAAATATTAAACAAAACCTATTTGGTGCCTTTATTTATAACGTGGCGGGTATTCCGATTGCAGCCGGCGTGTTGTATCCATTTTTTGGCATATTACTTAACCCCGTTGTAGCAGGAGCTGCTATGGCACTTTCATCGCTTACTGTGGTAAGTAACGCTAATCGCTTACGTTTTTTCAAACCAAATAAATCGTAATTTAAGCTAAGGAGTACATTATGTTGATGATTAATATAGGTGGTGCACTGTTAATAGCCGCAATTATTTATTGGTTTTGGCTATACAAACCAGAGCAAACACAAAGTGATGACAATAAAGTAACGATAGTCGTTGATAACGGTATCTATAAGCCTGGCCATATTCAAGTGGCTGCCAACAAAGAGGTTGTACTTACCTTTGATAGAAAAGACAGCGCACCGTGCGCCGAAACAGTGATATTTCCACAGCTTGATATAAGTAAAGCTCTGGCAATGGGTGATGGTAATACAGTTAAACTACCTGCGCTTGAAGCTGGTGAATATGACTTTCATTGCCAAATGCAAATGTACAAAGGTAAGCTAGTTGCGCAGTAACCTGAACTAAGTAGGTGTTGGGGTCGTATAGTTGCTTTATATAAGCTGTGATATTAGCAGGAGTCGCTATATTAAATGAATAAATTAAACCCTAAAAAATTATTGAATAGTAAATGGACCGCAACACCTGCTATAAATAAAGAAAAGCACTTTATTATTGTTGAGGTGGAATTTGATGAAGACGGCAATGTAATTGAGTGTATTACCGAGGCTGTTATGTCAAAAAATCAATATCCAATTAGTTGGCGAGATTTAAAAGACAACCAAAAGTGGCTACAAGGGTGGAAGTAGTTTAAATCTATATAATTTACCTCCCTCAAATAGTGGCACTTTTAGCGGTACTTTTGCAGATGGCTGGCACACGATGTAGGTTTGCTTAACTCAAGCGAACCTATATTTTACGGCGCATTAAGTTATGAACTCAATGCTATAACTTAGCTTTCACATTGCAACCTTTCTAGATAAATTCGCCATTTGGCAACAAAACAGTTAATTTCAAAATATCACTTCACAATTTTTATAAAATAC
>NZ_WTKW01000313.1:0-4851 GCF_011378745.1 Pseudoalteromonas sp. Z1A6 | reverse complement strand
TATAATTGTTTTCATTTGCATTTCAAGCGGATTAATTTAAACAAAGCAGATAAATAAAAAGGATAACAATTTATAGAACTTTAAAGTGTTTTTGTAACACGTGAGTAACAGTAACCAAGTGATTTTTATAATAACTTGGTTACTGAATGTGTTGCGGACAAAGCATTTATTGCTTGGCTTGCTCAGCTGACTTAATGCTACTTTGAATAAGCGGCGAAATAGTTAAGCCTTGTACGATAATAGAAAATATAACCACTACGTAAGTAACAATAACGATTAGGTTATGTAGGTCTGAACCGCCTACAAAAACTTGCTCGCGTGGGATTGCTGCCGCCATTGCCAGAGCAAGGCCACCACGTAGTCCACCCCAGGTCAAAATTTTAACACTGTGTCTATCGTAAGTTCTAAAGCGTTTAAAAATTACAAATGGTGCACCTACACTTATAAAGCGTGCTAGCAGTACAACAGGTACCATTAATAACCCTAAACCAATTTCGCCAAGCGTGATTGGCATAGTGACTATTAGCATACCTATTATTAAAAACAGTAGAGCGTTTAGAAAGCTGTCGGTTGCATGCCAAAAATCTTTTACGTAGCGAGTATCTTCAGGCCCTGTGCGCTCGGTTGCTTTAGTGCGGGTAATATTACCCATTAATATGCCACTGGTTACCATGGCAAGTGCGCCAGATATTTCCCAAATATTTGCTGCAGCAAAACCTGCTGTTGGGATAGTTAAAGTAATTAATAAGCGAATATTTACATCGCGGCTATTAATAATTAAAAAGTGGCCAACTAATGCAATGACTAAACCAAACGCAATGCCTCCTATTGCATCAACAAAGAATAGCTCTGCTATGTCACCAAATTGTGCATCTGTGCCATAAAAAGCAACAGAAAATATAGTGGTAAATATAACTAAACCAATACCATCGTTAAATAGCGACTCACCTTCTACTTGAACTGAGATGCCTTCTGGCGCTCGCATTTGTTTAATAATAGCAAGTACAGCGATAGGGTCGGTTGGGCTAATAAGCGCGCCAAACAGTAAACAATAAATAAAAGGGACATCAAAACCAAAAACTGAAAATAAATAAAAGCTTAAATAACCCACTATAAATGTGGAGGCAATGGTTGAAAACAAGACCAGTGCAGTAATTTCCCACCGCTGCTTACGCAGGGCAAGTAGGTTTATTTCGAGCGCACCCGCATAAAGTAAAAACCCCAACATGCCTTTAAGTAGTAACTCGTTAAAGTCAATACTGGAAACAATTTGGGTCATTGCTAATGCGTTCTGATCGCCTAATAATTTTACTGCAATAATCAGTAATAAAGAAATAACCACAGAGCCAGTAGTAATGGCAATGGTAGTTTGCATTTTGAGGATGTACTGGTTTGCAAAGGCTATAAAAATTGCAATTGCAGAGAGAAAACAAATGAGGTACCAAGCATTCATTGATTAACCTTAACTATTTTTTAAACGACACACAAAAAGGAGGATTATAAACCCGCGTATGTTACTCCTGTAATATTTGAGAGTCACAGTATTTATACCTTTATATCGCTTTTAATAAGGATTATTTTTAGTAAGAGTTAATAACAAATTAGGCTTTGTAAATATTGTCATTATTAAATTAAATGTACGTTATAAATACAGTGTTTGTTGTAAACTTTAGTGGTTAATCACATTATTGAAACGTGTGTTGCATCATAAAATAAAAGTCGATTTTGTAATTACTTGCCCTAAATGCTTTGCTTACGTAAAATCCCGCTATTATTTATTTTAAAGTGATTGGTATTATCAAACAGCTGTTTAGTGCAACCGGGCCTTTGGCGTCATCGTTAGATGGATATACGCCTCGCCAACCACAAATTGATATGGCAGTAGCTGTTGCAGATGCATTAAAAAACAGTTCGCAATTAGTTGTTGAAGCAGGCACGGGTACTGGTAAAACATTTGCATATTTAGCCCCTGCACTTAAATCAAAAGGCCGAACGATAATATCGACTGGTTCTAAAGCCTTACAAGAACAGTTATACCACCGCGATTTACCTCAATTAGTGAAAGCGCTTGGTGCTTCTAAAAAAACCGCCTTATTAAAAGGGCGTGCCAATTACTTATGTACCTACCGACTTAATCAGCATGTTGCGCATGTACCTACTGACGACTCCGACGTAATGCATCAACTAGCTATGGTGGCTAAGTTTGCCAGTGAAACGCAATCGGGCGATTTGGCCGATTGCATTGGTATAGAAGATGACGCGAAAGTACTGCCTTATGTAAATTCAACCGCCGATAATTGCTTAGGTAAAGAGTGTCCAGATTTTCAAAGCTGTTATATACGCAAAGCACGTTTAACTGCGGCCGATGCCGATGTAGTTGTGATTAATCACCATTTATTTTTTGCCGACATGGCTGTAAAAGAAAGTGGCTTTGCTGAGCTTATGCCAAAAGCTGACGCGTATATATTTGATGAAGCCCACCAGTTAAGCGAAATTGCCAGTGATTATTTTGGTGAGAGTATTAGTACTAAAAAGCTGGTGGATTTAATTAATGATTTACGTGCTATTTATAGAGCCGAAATTCCCGATATGCTGCAGCTAGGTAAAAGCTTAAATAAGCTTGAAACAAGCGTTGCTGATTTACGATTACAGTTTGGTGTTGATGGCAGTAGAGGCGATTGGCGAGAAAAGTTAAGTGATAAACAAATATGCGCGGCGCTTCACCGCGTCATTAGTGATTTAGATTTTGTTTATCAAGTACTTAAACTTTGCCTAGATAGAAGCGACAAAATTGAGCATCCATTTGAACGTGCACTTGCGTTTAAAGGGCAGTTAGAGCGGGTTTTTGATACAGCTCAAACCGGTTTTAGTTACTGGTATGAAACAACGCGCCGTTATTTAACGATTAATATAACGCCATTAAATGTATCAGCTAAATTTGCTCAAATGATGCAAGACACGGGGGCAGGCTTTGTATTTACTTCAGCAACACTTTCGGTCGACAACAAACTAGAGCACTTTAATGCAAGCCTTGGTTTAAAACCAAAGCAAAGCATGATGGTAGATAGCCCATTTGATTACCCTAATCAGGCGTTGCTGTGTTTACCGCGTTACTTACCTGAATCGCACGCTGATAATATGCCCCATGCAATTGTAAAATTAACACTTGAGCTTATAAAGTCAGCGCAAGGGCGTTGTTTTGTGTTATTTACGAGCTATCGAATGATGCACTTAGTTGCCGAAGGGCTCACTACACAAATAGACTACCCAGTTTATATGCAGGGGCAAATGTCTAAGCGTATTATTTTAGAGAAATTTACCCGCCATGGTAATGCGGTATTACTCGGCACGGCTTCTTTTTGGGAAGGCGTTGATGTACGCGGCAGCACGTTAAGCTGTGTTATTATAGACAAATTGCCATTTGCAGCCCCTGACGATCCATTGCTTCAAGCTAAAATGCAAGATTGCCAAATGCAGGGAAAAGACCCTTTTTCACACATACAATTACCGCAGGCTGTTATTGCGCTAAAACAAGGTGTAGGGCGTTTAATTCGAGATAGTAAAGACAAAGGCGTACTTGTAATATGCGATAATCGCTTAGTTACACGCCAATATGGCCAAGTATTTTTAAAAAGCTTACCGCCGATGCGCCGCACGCGAAGCTTAGAAGATGCCAATACATTTTTAAAACAAATTAATTAGAGTAATAAAATGATCAAAAGTAATATTCTTGCCCTTGATGCTTCAACTGAAGCACTTTCAATTGTTTTACATTTTCAGGGCCAAACATTTCATCATTTTGAAGAATGTCCGCAGCAACATAGCCAAAAAATATTGCCACTTGTGGATGAGCTATTAACTAAAGCAAACTGTAAATTAAAAGACTTAGATGTCATTGGTTTTGGGCAAGGCCCGGGTAGTTTTACTGGTGTGCGTATTAGTGTAGCAATAGCACAAGGTTTAGCGTATTCAACTAATTTGCCGCTTGTAGGTGTTTCTACTTTGGCTATTATGGCGCAACAAGCGTTTGAACAAAACGGTAGTGTGAGTGTTTACCCAAGTATAGATGCGCGTATGGGGGAGATATACTTTGCACATTACCAAGCGCAAAATAATCTAATGCTTTTAGTTAACCAAGAATGCGTTATAAAACCTGATTTACTAAACAATGATTATATAACGACCAGTGAGCCATCTGTAGCGGTAGGCACTGGCTTTAAAACCTATCCTGATGCGCTTAATGACTTTGAAAACGTGACAATTAATACTGATATTACATTGCCTGATGCGCGTTATATGTTAGCGCATGTTGAAGCCGCGTTTTTAGCGGGTGACGTTGTAAAAGCGAGTGACGCTCAACCTAAATATGTGCGCGATACGGTAACGTGGAAAAAGCTACCAGGACGTGAGTAATCATATTATTTGCAAATTGGTTGTTTTTAAATCATAATTTTATGCAATATTAAGGTTGGAGACGCGTAATGACGCTGCCTATTGGTTCAGGTTTTTTTACCGGAGATATTCCGGGTAGGGTTAGCCCTACTAAAGTTGTTACTAATAAACCACAGAGTTTATTAGACCAGCCGGCTGCTCAAAAAACGAATACCGATTATGTAAAAAGCAGTGTCGAGGGCGTCGAACTGGCTAATCAACTGTTTAAAAGCAGTGCTAAAAGCAATGAATACAGCCAAACAATTTACGACCAACCAACAGCTCAAGTAAGTAAAGCGATTTCTACTTATACTGAATTTGCCAATTTAGAACGCAGAGCCGAAGTACAAAATTTAATAGGCGTTGATATATACGCTTAAAGCTCATTCAAACGTTTTAGATAAATACAGTGATAAAATT
>NZ_WTKW01000312.1:0-4859 GCF_011378745.1 Pseudoalteromonas sp. Z1A6 | reverse complement strand
CGTCTCAGTGGGGTCGCATTATAGGGAGATCCGAAAACAGATCAACCTTTTTTTGAAGAAAACTTGAAATAATGTGCTGTTCGCACATATTTGCATCGAAATGGTTACTTTAAACACTAAAAAGGCCCTGATGGGCCTTTTTAATTAGTTTACTATGAGCTTCCACCCAAGTTTACCTTGCTGTTTAGACTCTTGTTGTAGCTCGCTGGCCATTAATGGATGATCTTTTAACCAGTTACTTTCAAACTTAAGGTCTAACACTTCATTTTTAGCAGTTAACTCAAACATAGGCAGTACATCATCTTGTCTGCGCATTGATAAGATGACTGCTATCCGTAGTAATCTCACTATATATTGCGCCAATAGACTATTTACGCCGAGTGAATTAAAACAGCCTTTTGGAAAATCAGAACGATGCGCATCTGCTACCGCTACTATTAATTTATGCTCTGACTGTGAAAAACCAGGCATATCGGTATTTTCCAAAATATAAGCGGTGTGTTTATGGTACTGCTTATATTCTATTAGTAATCCAATCTCATGAAGCTGCGCTACCGCTTTTAATAGTGGTAACCCATTTAAACGTTCAATTGGCCAATCTTTATCAATACTTACCGCTAACTGCATAGCTAAGCTTGAAACCCGACACGCTTGTTTTTGATCAACGTGATAACGACTCATAAACCCATCAACTGTGCGTTTACGAATGTCGTTATTATGAAACTCCGGAACCATGCTATATAAAACGCCTTCACGCAGTGCTCCACCCGCCAATCCCATTTTTTCTATTTCAAGAGATTCAAATAGTGCGATTAAGATTGCGAGCCCTGATACAAATACCAGTCGACGGTCTTCACTTAATCCAGGAAGGTCTAGCGCTGCAATAGTGCTAAATGCAATTGCTTGCTCTTTTATAGTGTTGAGCTTTTCAAGCGTAAGTAAATCGTCAAGATTTTGAGCGACCATAATTTCTTGAATTGCTTGCACTGTGCCAGAAGCACCAGATGCAATTTGCCATCCCGCTGTTTTATATTCTGGAGAAATTTCATCAATGACTGTACGAGCTGCTTTTATGGCTGCGTTAAAGTTACTCTTACTTAATTGGCAGTCTTTGAAATAGCGTTCAAGATAGGTAACACACCCCATATTGAGGCTTTTGTAATGTAAGGCATCAAATGCTTTACCAATTACAACTTCGGTACTTGCACCACCAATGTCAATAACAAGCTGTTTGCCAGTACAAGATGAAGTATGAGCAACACCTTTATAAATTGTACGCGCTTCTAATTCTCCGCTAATAACATTAATGTTATGGCCAAGAATCTTTTCTGCATGATTTTTGAATACTTCGGCGTTAGTTGCTAACCGTAAGGTGGCTGTTGCTACTATGGTGATGTTTTTATCTGGGATATCTTGTAGACGCTCAGCAAAAAGGGCAAGGCATTCCCAGCCTCGCTGCATTGCTTCAGTGCTCAATACGTTATCTTTATCAAGCCCTGCGGCTAATCGGACTTTGCGTTTAACACGTCCAATTGTTTGTAGACCGCCAGCAATTGATTTGGCTATAAGCATATGAAAGCTATTTGAGCCCAAATCAATAACTGCGTACACATTTTTTTGCGGTTTAAGTTGCCCCACCGTTCAAAAACCTCTAGTTACTACTACTTATACAAACGGTCGTTTACGACCGTCCTTTTTGGTAACTATTATTTGGGCGACGTCCGCTGTTATTACTACGGTTACGTGGACCTGTTGAATAGTTGCGCTTTCTTTGAATGATAGGCTGAGTTAAATCATCTAGCAATGCTGTTTTATCATAATGTGATAAAGGAATGCTGTGCTCTATATATTCTTCAATTTCATGCAGGTTATATGCATATTGCTCACATGCAAAACTAATTGCGTGGCCTGATGCACCAGCGCGGCCAGTACGACCAATACGGTGAACATAATCTTCACAATCGTCAGGTAAATCAAAGTTAAATACATGACTTACTTCTGGAATATGAAGACCACGCGCTGCAACATCAGTCGCAACTAAAAAGTCTAAGTCGCCTTTGCTAAACTGCGCTAATATAGTTTGGCGTTTTTTCTGGTTAACATCACCAGTAAGCATACCTACACGATGACCGTCTGACTTAAGCCAAGCATATACTGTTTCACAACTGTGCTTGGTATTTGCAAACACGATTGCTTTCTCTGGCCATTCTTCTTCAATTAAGCTTAACAACAGCTTAATTTTATCTTCTTGCGAAGGATGAAATAGCTCTTCTTGAATACGTTTACCCGTTTTAACGTCAGGTTCAATTTGAACATGTTCTGGGTTTGTCATGTGCTCAAAAGCTAATTCTTGTACGCGATACGATAATGTGGCAGAAAATAATAAGTTTAAACGCTTTGATGTATCTGGCATACGATCGAACATATAGCGAATATCTTTGATAAAACCTAAATCGAACATACGATCAGCTTCGTCAAGCACGACTACCTCAATTTCATTAAGGGTGTAACAGCCTTGCTTATACAGATCAATTAGACGACCTGTAGTACCAATTAAAATATCAACGCCTTTTTCTAGTTGTGCACGTTGTTTTTCGTAATCTTCGCCACCATATACTAAACCTAAGTTAAGATTACAGTGCGGCGCTAAAATTTTAGCATCTTTGTGTATCTGAATCGCAAGCTCCCGAGTAGGGGCCATGATCAGGGCTCTTGGATGTTTACTAGGTGCTTTGCTAGATTGTAATAACCGATGGCACGTGGCAGTTAAAAACGCCAATGTTTTGCCTGTACCTGTTTGAGCTTGGCCCGCGATATCGCGTCCATCACAAATAAAAGGTAGGCATTTTGCTTGAATAGGTGTGCAATATTCAAACCCATTCTCGGTTAAACCGGCAACCACTTCCGGTGCGATAGCAAAGTCTGAAAACTTTTTATCGGTTAAATGTGTCTTAGTCATAGCGTTTAAGCATAACGTTTAAACTTGCAATAAGAAACAAGAGTGTTTAAATACGCACTAAATATTTCGCCTAACTAAATCGGAGAGCGCAATGAGCGAGAAAATAATCCAAATTACTGACGATAGCTTTGAAGCTGACGTATTACAATCTGACAAACCAGTACTAGTAGATTTCTGGGCTGAATGGTGTGGACCTTGTAAAATGATCGCCCCTATTCTTCACGAAGTTGCTGATGAATACGACAGCCGTGTGACTGTTGCTAAATTAAACATTGACCAAAATGCTGGCACACCGCCAAAATTTGGTATTCGTGGTATTCCTACTTTACTTCTTTTTAAAGATGGTCAAGTAGCTGCAACGAAAGTAGGTGCTCTTTCAAAAACTCAACTTATTGAGTTTTTAGAAAACAACATCTAACTGTAAGCTAGAACAATAAAAAGGGCTTTTTGCCCTTTTTTAAATTTATTTTGTATAAAGACTGGACGCTTTGCCAGTGAACTGCTAGTTTATAAAGCCAACTAATCCTTAGTTATATTCAACAAACCTCACTCAACGATCAAAGCGATTTTGAGTATGACAACTGTAATAAAGAACCCACCAATATGCATTTACGCGAATTAAAAGACAAGTCCATTAAAGAGCTTGTAGACTTAGCTGAGTCCATGGGGCTCGAAAACGTAGCCCGCTTAAGAAAGCAAGATATCATTTTTGCCATTCTTAAATCCCATGCCAAAGGCGGAGAGAATATCTTCGGCGGCGGTGTATTAGAGATTTTACAAGATGGTTTCGGCTTCTTAAGATCATCAGAAGCCTCTTACTTAGCTGGCCCAGATGACATTTATGTTTCACCTAGCCAAATTCGCCGTTTCAGCATGCGTACTGGCGATTCAATTTCAGGTCTTATTCGTCCACCTAAAGACGGTGAACGTTACTTTGCTTTACTTAAAGTAAATGAAGTTAACTTTGATAAACCTGAAAACTCTCGAACTAAAATTCTTTTTGAAAACCTTACTCCATTACATGCAAACGAACGTTTTCGCATGGAACGTGGTAACGGCAGTAAAGAAGATATTACAGCCCGTGTACTTGATTTAGCATCTCCTATTGGCCGCGGCCAACGTGGTTTGTTAGTAGCTCCGCCAAAAGCGGGTAAAACAATGCTACTTCAAAATATTGCACAATCAATTACGCACAATCATCCTGATGTAACATTAATGGTTTTACTTATTGATGAACGTCCGGAAGAAGTAACAGAGATGCAACGCCTAGTTAAAGGTGAAGTTATTGCATCAACGTTTGATGAACCAGCTTCTCGTCACGTACAAGTTGCCGAAATGGTTATCGAAAAAGCAAAACGCCTAGTTGAACATAAAAAAGATGTTGTTATCTTATTGGATTCAATCACTCGTTTAGCACGTGCTTATAACACCGTTATTCCTTCATCAGGTAAAGTACTTACTGGTGGTGTTGACGCTAACGCATTACATAAACCTAAGCGCTTCTTTGGTGCTGCACGTAACGTTGAGGAAGGTGGTAGCTTAACAATCATAGCTACAGCTCTTATCGATACTGGCTCTAAAATGGATGAAGTTATCTACGAAGAGTTTAAAGGTACTGGTAACATGGAACTTCACCTTAACCGTAAAATTGCGGAAAGACGTGTATTCCCAGCTATCGACTTTAACCGCTCAGGTACTCGTCGTGAAGAATTACTAACAAAACCAGATGAACTTCAAAAGCTTTGGATTTTACGTAAAATTGTTCATGACATGTCAGAAATTGATGCAATGGAATTCTTAATCGATAAACTATCGATGAGCAAAACCAATGATGAATTTTTTGATTCGATGAGACGTCAATAAAAGCGTTTTAATTGAATAAAAAAGCGCCTTAGGCGCT
>NZ_WTKW01000311.1:0-4879 GCF_011378745.1 Pseudoalteromonas sp. Z1A6 | reverse complement strand
CTTAGATGCAGAGCAGCTAAGCTGCTCTTAAAAAAATTACAGTGGAACTTGTTCAAGCATTTTAATATTTAAGATGACCACTGGTTTTTTAGGAACAAAATCGTAACCAATTTTTTCATTAAATCCTGTTTCAACAGCCATGATCTTATCAAGGGTCTCGTAGCCATCCATTACATTACCAAATACTGCGAATCCCCAATCTTTACCTGGGTTTAAGTGATCGTTGTTATCCATATTAAAAAAGAATTGGCGTGTTCCCGAGTGAGGTTCACGGTCTTGATACGCCATAGCAATGCTGTACATATCATTTTTTAAACCATTGCCACTTTCATTAAAAATAGGATCGTTTTCGTGTAAGCCGTCGTAATCTTTATCGTAGCCACCACCTTGAATAACAAAGTCGCGGTCATTTTCCACATCGCGCTCAATACGATGAAAAACACTGCCTTGATAGCTTTTATCTGACACGTAAGTTAAAAAGTTATTGACCGTAATAGGCGCTCTCGAACGGTCGAGTTCAACAACAATACTGCCCATTGTCGTTACGATTTCGACGCGTGGAAAAATATTATCTTTTTGAACAAAGCGGCCTTCTTGGGCTGCCAAGCTACTTAAACTAAAAAATAGGCCTAAGCAGATTAAAAAAAGTCGTTTCATAGTTAACCTTCTAAAAATTCTATTAATTCAGGGTCAGATACAATGCGGGTAATAATTTGCTCAGTCAACTTATTGAGCTGACCTTCTATTTTTGCTCGCTCGTGACTAAACGGGCCTTCTAAATTCGCACTGCCTCTATACACTTTACTAAAATTACTTGAGGCGCGAATAACGCGCACGCCAAGCTCTATATGGGCTTCGCTGGTATGGCTCACAAGTTTTTCGGTCACAACAGCCTGCAGTGCATGAATATCTACTTCAAAGCGAACAGTTGCCAAGTTAGAAATGCTGGCACCATTGCGGCTAAGGGCGCTGTCTAAAACACTTTTAACTGATTCAGTAAGGCCTTGGCTTGCAAAGGTTTTAGCTTTGTCTGATTCAATAAGTTTAAGTGTTGATGAGTCGCCACGTAAATCAATTACACTGGTGCTTAAGCTACTATTTATAGTGCTTATTTGACCACTTTTATAAACAGGATTGAGTATTACTTGGCTAGGCTGATTCGCACAGCCACCAAGTATTAGTAATACACAACACCCAATTATAATGTTTGTTAATTTCATTTATAGCATTCCACTATTTTTAGTTGCACTTAGAACGACAAACTTTTTGTTTGAGCCTAACAACTTACAGTTTCCGAACATACGGTTTAATTTATCGTGATAATCTAAATGACGATTACCAATAATACGCAGCTCGCCGCCTTCTTTTAAAGTATCTTTTGCTTGTTTAAACATTTGCCAAGCAATGTGATCGGTAACAGCTTGAGCTTGGTGAAATGGAGGATTACAAAGCACCATATCCACACTGTCTCTTTCAAAGCCTGTTAAACAATCGTTTTCGATGAACTCACAGTTATCAAACTTATCGCCTAGGTTAATTTCTACATTTAACCGGGCTGACTCTACCGCCATGTAAGACTCATCAACAAAGGTAATTGATGCATTAGGGCAACGAGCAAGCGTCATTAATCCAACAACGCCGTTACCACAGCCTAAATCAATAATGCTTTTAGCTTTAGGTGTTTCTGGTAAGTAGTTAAAAAAGAAGCGCGCACCAATATCTAACGAATCACGCGAAAACACATTTGCATGATTTGTTATATTAAACTCAGTACCTTCAAGCTCCCATGTTATAGGGAAGTCTGCTGCTTTATATCCGCCTTTAGCTGTGCTTAATATAAGGCGAGACTTTTTAACTGCTAGGCTTGTTGTTGTTTCACCAATAAATTGCTCAAATGATTTTATTGTTGAATTATGAATTTCTTTTGTTTTACCTGCCGCAATTACTGGTGTACCAGGCGCAAGTACTTCACTAAGTTCACTTAATTGGAACTGTAAAAAACCCACATTACGAGGGATTTTAATAAGTACTAAATCAACGTCTTCTGGTAATGCCGACAAACTATCTACTTGTGTAAAATCTGTAGTAGGCAATTTGTTTTCTTGTAAGTTATAAGCCGCAGCTTGGTGGCTAATATAAGAATCATTAACTGAACAAACCGTTAACTTATTAAAATAACAAGCAAGTGCACCAAAGCTATCGTTTAAAATAAGCAATGAGCGACAATCAGGGTGATGTTCGTTAACATAATTGATAAGGTACTCATCTGCCGAATCCCAAGCTTGTAAGCTGCGGTTTTTTTGATCCAATGGAAAGCGTTCAAGAGTAAAGGTTTTATCGCCTAGCTGGGCTTGCGTCGTCATAATGGTTCGTTGATCAGTAATCTAATGTAGGTAAATTCTAACATGCAACGGCAAAACGCCAACCCCCAACAGTTACCAAATGGCTTTTCTTATCAAAGTAGGGCACTTAGTGCGCAAAAAAGCCTCGATCTGTTTTATTATTTGCAGAAAAACCTACGTTGGCAGCAACCCGATGTAACCGTTTATGGCAAAACGGGGCCTATTCCACGACTGCAATGTTTCATGAGTGATTTAAATATTGAATACGGCTATTCAAGTAGTAAGCAAATAGTAGAACCATGGGATGAATTGTTACTTAATATGCGAAAGCGTTTAGAAGCACATTTAAACCAGCCTCTAAACTCATTGCTCGTTAATTATTACCGAGATGGTAATGATACGATGGGATGGCACAGTGATGATGAAATAGAGCTTGGTGATAAACCAACAATTGTGTGTGTGTCGCTAGGAGCTGATAGGGTTTTAAAGTTAAAGCACAAAGCGAGTAATAAAGTGACTGATTTAAAGTTACAAAGCGGTAGTTGCCTAATAATGAATGGAGACAGTCAACGAGATTATCAACATGCAATACCCAAGCAAACAACGCTTGCGCACCCGCGAATAAGTTTAACTTACCGATTTATTAAGCACATTAAGCAAAAGCAATTTAGTTAGTTAATTTAACTTGTTATAGTAAGCCTATTAATTAGCTAATTAAAATGGTCTTTTATGTCAATGCAGCAACAGATCCAAGAAAAAATAAGCAGCGCCATTGCGTGTAAACATTTAAACGTAATCAATGAAAGTCATATGCACAGTGCCGGTACTGAGTCGCATTTTAAAGTTATAGTGGTTAGCGAAGAGTTCGCGGGTAAGCGCTTATTACAACGCCATCGTGAAATTAACGAAATTTTAAAAGATGAATTAGCAAATCATATTCATGCACTCGCTATTCATACATATACACCAGACGAATATACAGAGCAGGGCGGTGAAGCGCCTGATTCTCCTAATTGTATGGGCGGCTCAAAGCTTAACTAAAATAAATAGGGAATTTGGTCGGTGTTTAACTGATCAGATCAGTGTTTTTAGTATTAGCCTTTAAACTAGCGCTAATTTTTATTGTAAAAGATATAGGATGATCAATGGTCATTAAGCCTAAAATTCGTGGATTTATCTGCACAAACGCACACCCAGCTGGTTGTGCAGAGCATGTTCAAGAACAAATTAACTATGTAAAACAACAGGGTGCATTAAAAAGCGCACCAAAAAATGTATTAGTTATTGGCGCATCAACAGGCTACGGCTTGGCATCGCGCATTACTGCTGCGTTTGGTGGTGGTGCTAAAACATTAGGTATTTTCTTTGAAAAAGAGGGTACAGAGCGTAAAACAGGTTCTGCTGGTTGGTACAATACCGCTGCTTTTCAAGATGCAGCAGACGAAGCGGGCCTTTGGTCTAAAAATATTAATGGCGATGCGTTTTCTAACGAAATCAAGCAAAAAGCAATCGACACCATTAAAGCTGACTTGGGCAAAGTAGATTGTATTATTTACAGCTTAGCGTCTCCTCGTCGTACTGATCCAAATACCGGTGAAGTGTTTTCTTCTACACTTAAGCCAATTGGTAATGCCGTAACAACAAAAAACTTAAATACATCAAAGCGTGA
Source organism: Pseudoalteromonas sp. Z1A6 (assembly GCF_011378745.1). Taxonomy (NCBI): domain Bacteria; kingdom Pseudomonadati; phylum Pseudomonadota; class Gammaproteobacteria; order Alteromonadales; family Pseudoalteromonadaceae; genus Pseudoalteromonas; species Pseudoalteromonas sp. Z1A6. The sequence continues at coordinate 868 of NZ_WTKW01000311.1, read as the reverse complement.
AATTGATGAAATTACGGTTGAAGCTGCAAATCAAGACGATATCGACAACACCATTAAAGTAATGGGTGGTGAAGATTGGGAAATGTGGATAGACGCATTAAAAGAAGCAGATGTATTAGCCGATAACTTTAAAACGACTGCGTACACTTATATTGGTAAAGAGTTAACATGGCCAATATACGGACACGCGACTATTGGTAAGGCTAAAGAAGACTTAGACCGTGCAACGGCTGCTATTAAAGAATCAACAAAAAATTTAAAGGGTGAGGCGTATGTTTCATCACTTAATGCAGTAGTAACCCAAGCAAGTTCTGCTATTCCTATAATGCCGTTATATATTTCTGCTTTATTTAAAGTTATGAAAGCAGATGGCACATACGAAGGCACTATTGAGCAAATTCACGCATTATTTAGTGAAAACTTGTATGGTGAATCGCCTCGTTTTGACGACGGCGGGCATTTATTCCAAAACTACAAAGAGCTAGAGGACGATGTGCAAGCACGCGTTCAAGCTGTATGGGATAGTGTTGATACAAGCAGCCTTGATGAGCTAACAGACTATGTTGGTTACCATAATGAGTTTTTACGCTTATTTGGTTTTGGTATAGACGGTGTTGACTACGAGCAAGACATAGGTTCAGTTAAGCCAATTGCTAATATGATTGACTAACAGAGCTTAGGGCCTGTTTATCTTTCGAGGTTAAATTTGCAGCAGTCTGTTTGGTATTTAGGCAAGGCAGAGCCTACGTAGTGTGGTTATTCCCCATAAATGGGCGATAACGTGGAATAAATGCCAAACATGCGCTGCCCAAAGGGTTCTGCCTAGGGGCTATTTACTCTTTGTTGCTCGGTTTTTACTTAGCCCACT
>NZ_WTKW01000310.1:0-4885 GCF_011378745.1 Pseudoalteromonas sp. Z1A6 | reverse complement strand
TAAAGGCTTTTTTAAAAGCCCAAACAAAAACCAAGTACCAATCATTACTATGAATGCTGATAAATAAAGCGCCATATTATAGTTACCAAAATATTCCAGCAGGCATCCACTTGGTATAGGCGCTATTATTTGTGCGTCGCCGTAGGCTAGGGTCATCGTGCCCATAGATCTTGCAGGGTTACTAGGATAAAAGTTACCCGCCATGGTTAAAACAAGGCTTACACAGGCAATAAAGGTGCCTCCAAACAGAAGGGTACTTATTATAATTACGGGGAGCGTATCGCTAATAGCGGGCAAAATAATACCAATTAAAAGTAAAGTGTATGCGGCTATTAAAGCTTTAATAAATCCAGTACGCCGTGCTATAGAATCCCATATTAATGCGGCGGGTGTTGCTGCAAGCCCCACTAATAAAAAAGCAATGCTACCTTGTCCTTTTAGGCCTTCAACACGCTCTACTATATCAACAATAAAAGTAGAGCTTACGGCGTAGCCATATCCTGCGCAAAAATAGGCTAGCATCATTAATAATTTAAACGTTTTACTTGGTGGGTTGGCTTTTTTAGTTACTTTTACTTGCCCATGAGCGCTGGGGTGTGGCATCCACCGCCATGCTGGTATTGCAATAATTGCAGCCAAAATGGCTAACGCTATCCATTGTTGTTGCCAGTTACTATTTGTGGCTAGCATTGACTGTACGAGTAGTGAGGTAACAACAATACTGATGCCTGCTCCGGCAAAGTGAATGCCTAGCTCTGCGCGATGATTATTATTTACAAGCCATTTTAAATTACCCTGTATTATTTGTGAGAGAGAGGGGTGCGGTCATCGAAAACATGCACTTGTATGGCAACAAAAAGCAGGGCGCACTAATGAAGAGTTAATGATTATGAGTAGTGCAGATGGTGTTTTAGGGTGTGTATCTGCTGGTTTAGGTTACACAATTATGGGTAAAAACATGGTTATAGGAAGCCGGTACGAAAAACCGCTGTGTATAAACCCTGTTAGCTTTGGCCCTAAGCATGTGGAGCTTTCGATTGTTTATAGAAAAGATTGCCCTTTGGAGCCTGGCGTACTCGCTTTAGCAGAACTATTACAAATTAAATAGGACAAAAACTAAATAGAGGGGCAAACCTAAAGGCTAATTAATTACACTTAACAGCTTGGCTTAAATTAGCGTTTGGTACATCAATTTTACTTAATAGCGTTAAATTTACGTATTTATTAACATTGGCAATGTTATATTGTTGCAATTGCTGTTTGATATAGTATAACATTCACAAATTCTGATTCCCCATATAGAGTTTAGTGTGACAACACCTACCGCAATTAATAAAACATCACCAATAGAATCACAAATCCCTAAGCAACCCGTTAGTAGTACACACAATAATCGCGATGCCATTATTGAAGTGGACTCGCTTTGTTTTAGCATTAAAAACAACGCTATTTTAAAAAACTTAAACTTTAGCGTGGGCCCTGGCGAAATTTACGCGCTACTAGGCGGTAATGGTGCGGGTAAATCAACCACTTTAAAAACGTTACTGGGTTTTAATAAACCATCCGAAGGCTCGGTAAAAGTAGCAGGTAAAGAGGTAACACAAGCGCTTGATTTTGTGCGTGGTAAAACCGCGTATTTACCTGAGTCGGCAACGTTGTATCCGCATTTAACAGCACGCGAAAACGTAGCGTATTTTTTATCACTTGCTGATATTAATAAAACAGACGAGCAAATTAATGCCGCGTTTAACCGCGTAGCCTTGCAAGAAGCTGCGTGGGATCGCCACATGCAAACCTACTCAAAAGGCATGAGACAAAAAACAGCGATTGCATTAGCCATTTTACGTGAAGCACCGATATTTTTACTTGATGAGCCTACGTCGGGCTTAGATCCTGTTGCAATTGACGAGTTTAACCAACTTGTGCGTGAGCTTGCATTAACGGGAGCGACTATTTTAATGGTGACGCACGATGTATACGGCGCATGCCAAGTGGCTAATCGTATTGGTTTATTAAGAGGCGGTGAGCTGGTGGGCGAATTTGACGCACCACAAAATGGCCGTATTGATACCGAACAAGTCCACGCAGCTTTTGCGCAAAGAGGCGCGTAATGAGCATAAATAACTTTTCAAAGGTGGTTATAGTTGCAAAGGATGAGTGGCGCTATTGGCTTCGCTCAAAACTTGCAATGACCGTACTTGCTATTGGTTTAGTGCTTACGCTTGCGTCGGTAATTGTTACCGCTATTACTATGATGGAGCTAAGCCATACTCGCCACGAACTGCAAACAAGCGCTGAGCAAAGCTTTGTTGATCAACCCGACCGCCATCCACACAGAATGGTGCATTATGGACATTACGCTTTCAGAACACCTTCGCCACTTAGCACACTCGACCCAGGTATTGATGCCTATACGGGTAACTCTATATTTTTAGAAGGGCACAGACAAAACAGTGCAATGTTTGCAGATAGCCGCCAAGGTACAGCATTAACCAAATTAGGCAGTTTAACCCCTGCATTTATTGTACAAACACTCGCACCGTTATTACTGATATTAATTGGTTATAGCGCTATTAGTCGCGAGCGTGAGTCGCAAACGTTATCTTACTTGTTATCGCAAGGTACATCGGGCACAACACTCATTGCAGGTAAAGGGCTTGCGTTAATGTCGGTTGTAGGATTAATTTTAATTCCGCTTACGGTATCGGCTTTATTTACACTTGGCTCAGGCGAAGGGTTACTTGCAGTGGCAAGCTTTGTGCTTGGCTACGCTTTATATTTAACTGTGTGGGTACTGCTTGTTTTATTGGCATCAAGCGTGTTTAGTAAAAACAGCGGCAGCTTTACAACACTCGCTTTTGTATGGATTTTACTGTGTATTGTAATGCCACGAGTAGCGAGTACAACGGCTTCAACGGCTGTACCATCAGCAGGTAAAATAGAAACCGACTTTGCTGTAAAAGCCGAGCTTAGAAAACTAGGTGACGGCCACAACACAAACGACCCCGCATTTAAGCAATTTAAACAATCACTCCTTACTAAATACAACGTGAGCAGTATTGATGAGTTACCCGTTAATTTTAGAGGGCTAGTGGCAAGCGAATCTGAGGCTAAGCTAACTAGCGTACTCAATAAGTTTGCACAGCAGCGTATGCAAGCTGAGCTTAACCAAACAAAGGTGTCGCGTTATTTTGGCTGGGTTTCACCTATGGTGGCAATTCGGTCGTTATCAATGATTGTAGTGGGAACGAGTATTGAAACGCATCATCGTTTTTTACGCGAAACCGAGCAGCTGCGATTTGATTTTGTACAAGGGCTTAATAAAGTTCATGTAGAAAAACTTAGCTACCAAGATGACATGAACCGAAATGCCGATACTGCAGCAACCCAAAAGGCACGTGTAAGTGCTAAAAATTGGCAAATACTGCAAGACTTTACCTTTAATGTAGACACTCCTGAAATAAGAACGCAGCGAAGCATACCCGCTTTTTTACAGCTACTACTTTGGATTGCAGTGTTGTTAGGCGGGATTAAATTTGTAGGGAGGCGTTTGTTATGAGTTACCTATTAAAACAACTTGTGCGTGAATGGCGTTTTTTACTTCGTCAAAAATACTTAGTGGTACTACTTGTATGTACGTTTGTTATGTCGGGATTTGCCGTTTATAGCGGACTTAGCGAAGTAACACAGCAAAAGCAAACTATTGAGCGCTTAAAAGCAGCCGATTTAACGGATTTAACTAATGTACAGCATAAGTACGATGATGCAGGCTCGCTTGCTTATTACAGTTTTCATTTAACGTATTCATCGCCTTCAAATTTAGCATTTGCTGCTTTAGGCGAGCGCGATATTTACCCGTGGAAACACCGCTTAAACTTACTTGCGCTAGAGGGGCAAATATACGAAAGCGATGCACAAAACGCAGAGCTTGCTCAAGCCGGTAAAATTGATTTTGTATTTGTATTAAGTGCTTTAGCGCCATTGGTGATTATTTTATTATTTCATGATTTATTTGCTAGTGAGCGCACCAGTGGCAGGCACGATTTGCTGGTCACTACGGCTAAATCGTACTTTGCGCTGTGGGGCGCACGTATAACGGTAAGGTTTATAGCGGTAATAATATGCTTAATGTTGCCATTTTATGTAGGCGCTTTTCTTAGTAGCTCAGTATTGGGTGATGTTGGATTTATTACTTTTATATGTGTTATTTACTTGGCTTTTTGGACGTTGTTGAGTGTGTGGTGGGGCAAAAATGCCAGTAGTGCGCCACGTGTTGCCTCAACCTTAATAGGTTTTTGGGTATTAGTTGCGTTTATTATTCCTATTTTAGGTGATTTAGCGATAAACAAAGCGGTGCATTCGCCAAAAGGTGGCGACATTGTGCTTACCCAGCGAGAAGCTGTTAATGGTGCGTGGGATATTCCAAAGCAAATAACCATGGACGCCTTTGTGGCAAATCACCCAAAGTGGACAAACTACACCGACATGCAAAGTGAGTTTGAATGGAAATGGTACTACGCATTTCAGCAAGTGGGCGATGAAAAAGCGGCGAAGCTATCACACGCTTACCAAGATGCGGCACGTAAAAAGTATTCATTAGCCGGGTTTGTATCTTGGCTATCACCGCCATTATTACTTCAACGTGGTTTAACACGAATGGCTAAAACAGATGCCGTAGCGGCATTTAGGTATGAATCGCAAATGCGTGGATTTCATAAAAGCTTACGGATGTTTTACTACCCGTGGTTATTTGTAAAAGGTAACCCAACTAAAGCAGCGCTTGAAAATATGCCAAGCTTTAGCAAAACCATACTTAATGAACAAAAAAAGCTAAGCAATGTAGATACCATCTCTCATTTTAAGCTTCAAGGTCGTATTTAACTTT
>NZ_WTKW01000031.1:0-20218 GCF_011378745.1 Pseudoalteromonas sp. Z1A6 | reverse complement strand
AATCGAACGGGTTGTAAATAGTCGCAATTGCACTTGGGTTAATTAAATCCCCTTGTATTATTTCTTTTTCAACACCCTTTGATACGCAAATAAGTGATTTACCATTTAAATTTTGCTTACTTTTTTTAAGATATAAGTATGAAAATGGACCTAACTTTTTTTGACGTGCAAGTTCTGCATTAACTGAGTTGTGAATAACAAAATGAACATTTTTGATATTACTACGCGCGAGCAAGTTATTACTTCTATCAAGATTAGAAAGCACTAAATCAATATTGCCCAGCTCGCTTTGTTTTTTTTCAAACCAAGTTTGTAGTGTTAAAATGCTATTTTTACGCTGCCAAAATCGATCTACTTTTGATGCCCTATGTGCGAATAAACTCTCCACGTTAAGTACTTCAGGGATATTATATTCAATAGAGTTAGCAAGAGACAAAATAGTGATTCGGTGCTTTAACTTGGCCATTTCCTCAGCAAGGGTAAGCATTACTTTTTCAGCACCACCACCCACTAGGGAATCAATTACAATCACTATATTCATTAGCGATCCCCTATAAGCATATTTTTTATGCCATTAGTGATCACATCGAAGCTATGTGTATTATCAAGTTGGCTATATTTAGCAACGAATTCATTATAGAAAGGCTCGCTAATAACTTGAGCTATTTTCGTAGTGATTTCATCAATATCAAGATTTGCTTTTATGACAACACCTGCATTAACACAATGATCCAAACGTGTATTTTGATCTTTTGAGATAGCACATGCCACAACGGGGGTTTGAACTGCAATTGCTTGCAGTAAAGTATCTCCACCGCTAAGTAATGCGATTTTAGCTTGGCTCATTAATGCCAAAAAATCAGTACTTTGCAGACTTGCTAAACAAGTAACCTCATCACTTTCAGGAATGGCTTTCTTATAATTGGGACCAAACACAACAACTGCTTTTAAACCAGTGTGCTTAGTAATTTTAAGCGCGGCTTTAAAGTAAACATCAGCGCAATTAAGGTTATTTAATACATGTCCGCCTGAGCCAGCATTTACAATAAAATAGCCTTCCGATACTAAGTTATAGCGATTTAAAACATCACGTTTTTGCGCGCAAGAGGCAAATGTAACAAAAGGACCTACATTTCGAGGATGTGCCAAGGGAAACATGTCTAACTTAGTACTTTCAGCCCATGTAAGTGGCTCAATACAATAATCAGGCTGTACAACCCAATGTGTATCAATTAAATTAATTCTGTTAAGTTTTAAGCCTTTAGCACGTTTTTTTGCATGCTGAGAAATGAATATAACTTTAGCGCCTACCTTTTTAGCCGCCTTCATATGCCCTGCACGTCCTGCACAATCAAAAACAACGACATCAGGTTTAAATTGCTCTATAAAGTCGCAAACAAAATCAAGCTCTTTAGTCGCTGAGTGTTCGAGTAGTGTGGCTTCAAAAGGACAATCTTTTGCGTAGCTTGTATGCTTATTTAATATAAAGTGAATATCGAGAGAATCTGCAAGTTCTGCCTTTAAACTTTGAGCCAACAACAACGAGCGCATATATTCACCAATGCCTTCTGGTGATGATACTGGAATAAATAAAAGTCGTTTGTTGCTCATTGCATTCTCAATGTCCTATTTGAGCTCCAGTATATCAATCAGATACTTATTACGATAGACAGGTTACATTTTAATATATTAAATTAACTCTATATATTTGATTATTTACTGCAATAGCAGACTTAGATTGATAAACTTAGCCGCAATCTTAATCACAAGGATCTGAACTTTGCGAAACAGAATTTTTCTACTTTCTACTCTTTTTTGCGCTATGAGCGCATCAGTTAATGCTGAGCCATGGGTAAAACCCGATGATTATGGTCTAAGAGCTGATATTCAACAATTAGCTGATGCCGGTGTTATTTTAGCTCCTGTAACTACCTATCCGCTTATGTGGAAAAGTTTTATAAGCGATGTGGAAAGTATGCCGCTGGAGCAATTATCTCCAAGCTTACAAGATGCTTTACTTCGCGTTAAACATCGATATAAATCAGAAAATAGTAGCTCACATAGTCTTCAATTATCAGCTTTTGCAGCCACAGATCCAATCATAGCAACAAGCTTTGGTGCAACAAATACTCAAGAAACAGAGCTTTCTGCAGCTTACGCTTATTTAGGCGATAACTTTGCAGCTAAAGTAGCTATAAATTATAGAAAAGACGGTAAAAAGTGTTTAGTTGATGGAAAAATGACTGACGATATAGTTACCAACGAGCAAGCTTTAACCGATTGTAACGATACCTCACTTGATGATAGTTACTTAGCTTACCGTTTAGGTAACTGGATTTTTAGAGCCGGTGCTGTTGAACAATTTTGGGGACCTGGTGTTGATAACAGCTTAATTATGTCAGGTAATGCGAAACCTTTACCTGCACTAAGTGTTACCAGAGAAAAAAGTACTGCTTTCGATACACCATGGCTGAGCTGGATTGGTCAATGGAGCTTTACTGCACAAATGGCTAAACTTGAGTCTACGCGTGTTATACCTGATGCTTTACTGTGGAGTACTCGTGTTAATTTTCGCCCTATTCAACAGTTAGAAATTGCACTTAGCTGGTCTGCACAATGGGCCGGTGACGGACAACCTGGCTCAGCAGGTGACTTTATTGATGTAGTTACTGGACAAACAAGCTGTATTGATGGAAGCGAGAGTTGTGATAGCCAATTAGAGTCAAAAATAGGTAATCAATTAGCTGGTATTGATATTCGTTGGTCAGATACCTTATTTGATCAACCATATGCGGTTTATGCCAGTACTATAGGTGAAGATGCTAGCTCACAGTTTAAACCCGCTGATAGAGCATACTTATTTGGTGTGCAAACAACACAGCGCATTTATGCTCAAAACATATTAGTAAATGTTGAATATATAGATACTGGTGTTTCATGCCAAGCTGAATCAATAGTTGAAAATTGTTACTATGAGCATGATACTTATAAGTCTGGCTATCGCTACCATGGACGCACTATTGGTTCGACGTATGATAATGATGCGCAATCAGTTGTCCTAACACTACTTGGTCAGCTTTCTAATGGTGATGATTGGCAGTTGAAATTACGCAGTGTTGATTACAATAGTGACAATAGCGATTGGTACCCTAGCAATCCAGATTTAGGTAACAGCATAACTAAAACAGCCTACAACAGTAAGCAATTAGAACTTCGTTACAGAATGCTTTCTATGGGAGGACGCGTCACTTTAGGTGCTTTTGCGTCTAACAACGACGGCGCTGAAAACGATACTTCTGCATTTGCTAAGTACGAATATAACTTTTAATACGTTACTTTAATAAAGTAACGTATTAAAAGTAAGAAAGGGATGAAAACAGTGTTTTCATCCCTTTTTGTATTTTTTAAGCAAACTAAATCAGTAATTACTGTTTAATTTTACTAATTACTTTTGATGTTGAGCATCCATCTAAAAATTCAAGCACTTCAACTTTTCCACCATGGCGAAGTACATGCTCAGCACCTGCTATTTGCTCTACGGTATAGTCGCCACCCTTAACTAAAATATCAGGGCTTATTTGCTCAATTAATTTAGCGGGAGTATCGTTTTCATCTAGACTGCCAAACGGAATAACCCAATCAACTGATGAAAGTGCGCTAAGCACCATTGCACGCTCATCTAGTGGGTTAATAGGACGATCTGCTCCCTTTAAGCGCGTAATAGATTCGTCATTATTTAATCCAACAACGAGTCTATCGCCTCGCGCTTTAGCTTGTGCTAAATAACGCACATGCCCAGCATGTAAAATATCAAAGCAGCCATTAGTAAATACAATGGTTTCACCGTTTTGTTTTGCAAATTCAATATGCTGAAGTACATCATCAAATGGTGTTTGGTAATGCTCACCAGTAGTATGTAAATACTGACCAAGCTTACGACTTAACTCTTCTGGCGAAACTGTAGCTGCACCAAATTTACTAACCGCTATACCTGCCGCTAAATTAGCAATTTCGACTGCATCTTTAGGTTCCATGCCCGCACCAAGCATAACCGCGAGTGTAGCTATAACCGTATCACCGGCCCCAGTCACATCGCTTACTTCAAGCTCTTGTGCTGCAAAATCAAACTTTTCATCTGCATTAATTAACGACATACCTTGCTCAGAACGCGTAAGCAACATGGCTTTAATGCCATTTTTGCTAATTAAATCACGCGCACTTGCTGCTAAAGCTTCTTCTGAATCGGTTTGACCACCCGCTAACTTAAACTCATGTAAATTAGGCGTAATGTAATCAGCACCTTCATATAAATGTAAATCTGGCGATTTAGGGTCGATTAAAACCGTTTTTCCGGCGCCCTTAGCAAGGCTTACCATCTCTTTAATTAAGCTTAAAGATCCTTTGCTGTAATCAGAGAACACAATAAAATCGTATTCATCAAGTACAAGCTCTAAACGGTTTAATAAAAGTTGACTGTGTTGCTCGGTAAATGTTTCTTCTAAATCAAGACGAACGAGTTGTTGGTGGCGGCTAATAACACGCATTTTTGAAATAGTCGGTAAATCACATACACTGACTAATTGTGAACTTATTTTTTCACCTTTTAAAATAGTCTCTAAAATCTGCCCGCTTTCGTCTTCACCAATTAAGCCCAGTAAGCCAACTTTTGCATCTAACCGCGCTATATTTTTTGCAACGTTAGCTGCGCCGCCCGCTTTGTCTTCAAATTTACTTACTTTAACAACAGGTACTGGCGCTTCAGGCGAAATTCGACCTGTATCACCATACCAATAACGGTCTAGCATTACGTCGCCAACAACTAATATTCGTGCCGCTGATAAGTTTTTTAATAACGATAAATCCATTACTGCTGCTCCGCAACAACCATATCCATGGCTTCACATAACCAGTGACCTATAAACATGTGAGCTTCTTGGATACGTGCTGTTTCGTCATTTTTTATAATGATAGGTAACTTAGCAATATCTTTTACTTTACCGCCATCACGTCCAGTTAATGCCACTGTAAAAGCACCTAGTTTATTTGCAGCTTCTAATGCTAAATTAATATTATTACTAGTACCTGATGTGGTTAAACCTATAACTAAATCTTCTGGTTTACATAGCGCTTGAACTTGGCGTTCAAACACCGTATCAAAGTGATAATCGTTGCTGTGTGCAGTTAAAATTGATGTGTCTGTAGTCAATGCCATTGAGGCAAGCGGACCACGCTCTAATTTATAACGCACTACAAACTCGGCTGCTAAATGCTGCGCATCGGCTGCACTACCGCCGTTACCAAACCAAACAATCTTGCCACCCGCTTGTAATGCACTGTGACATGCTTCTAACAGTTGCATAGATTCTTGATGATAAGCTTCCATCGTTTCAAATAATGCTTGATGACGGTTTAATGTTTCAACGTAGCTAGCTGCCACTGAATCGATAATTGACATGAAAAATTCCTCTAGGAACTGAAATAGCAGGGAAAAATTAAATCCATTATTCCATAATTTTATTTAATTGTGTGCATTTTATCGGGTTATAACTGAACCCAGACCATATTTTATTGCGAGTATGTTTAGAAAACGGCTATTTCACGGTAAACTAACGCCACTTCCCTTTAAGAATGATCAGTATGGCACGCATTTTTTACTCCTTAGCATTAATTTTTATTAGCCCACTGATTGTATTTTATCTCTATATTTTACGAGGTAAAAAAAACCAAGGCTATCGTGCACACTTTAAAGAGCGCTTTGGGTTTGTCAGTAAGTCTTTATTTACGACTAAAACCAAGCCTTTAGTTTTTCATTGTGCGTCTGTTGGTGAGGTACTTGCCGCAACGCCGCTTATTAAAGCGCTTCAAAAAGCGCATCCAAATTTAAATATACTTATAACCTGTAATACCCCAACAGGCAGAGAGCAAATACTTAACCAATTTAAAAATACTGTTGCGTGTAGCTACTTACCAATTGATTTTCCGTTTGCGACAGCCCGATTTTTAAAGCGTATTAAGCCACAAGCATTATGTATTTTAGAAACCGAGCTATGGCCAAATTTAATGGCGATAAGTCACAAAAAAAATATACCGATACTTGTTATCAATGCAAGACTCTCTGAAAAGTCGCAGCAAGGCTATCAAAAGGTCGCTAAATTAACGCATATTATTATGCGCTCAATTACAGTACTTGCGAGTCATAACAAGGCAGATGCGGAGCGTTTTATAGAGCTTGGTCTCGAAACTTCAAAAAGCTATGTAACAGGCTCTATAAAATTTGATATAACACCAAGTGAAGAGCAATTAGCCAAAGTACTCAACCTTAAACAGCTTTATAGTATTAATAAAAATAATAGTAATGAAAATAGCAGTAATGAGCACGATACTGACGAGCGCTTTGTATGGGTTGCAGGCTCAACACATCCTGTAGAACATGAATTAGTATTGGCAGCTCACCAAGAGTTACTAAAAAAACAACCGAATGCATTACTTATAATTGCTCCGCGCCATCCAGAGCAATTTGATAAAGTGGCAGAGCTTTTAACACAAAGCCCACTTAGTTTTAGCCGTCGTAGCCAAAATAACTACAACAATGAACAAGTACTTCTTGCTGATACGCTTGGTGAGTTACAGTGTTTATATGGCGCTGCAAATGTAAGCTTTATTGGTGGCAGCTTAATTCGCAGAGGTGGGCATAACCCACTGGAATCAGCGGCGTTTTCGGTAGGTGTAATAACAGGTCCACACACATATAATTTTGACCATGTTTATCCCGAGCTAATAAAGCTCAAAGGCGCCGTAATGGTTGATAACAACGACGAACTAGCAAAGCAGCTCATAACGTTTAGCCAAAACACAAAAGCATGCCAAACCTTAGGTATTAAAGCCGCGCAATGCGTAGCTAAAAACCAAGGTGCAATACAAAAAACACTTACCATTATTCACCAATATTTAGAGCCAAAACCGTGACCAACATAGCTATAAGCCAAACCCGCGAATGGGTATCATCTGTTATTGTTAAATATAACTTTTGCCCGTTTGCCCGCAAAGAAGTAGAAAATAATTGTATTCATTACATCGTAAGCCCAGCAACGAGCATGGATGACGCCGTAATGGATATGCTTGAGCAATGTGTTGAGCTTGACCGTGAACCAGAGCGCGAAACAACGCTTATCATGTTTGATAACGGCTTTAGTGATTTTGAAGACTTTTTAGACTTGGTCGATTTAGCTAATGCGCTTTTAGTCGCGCAAGGGTTTGAAGGCAAGTATCAAATTGCTAACTTTCATCCTGATTACGTATTTGCCGACAGTGATGAAACCGATGCCGCAAACTACACAAATAGAGCGCCTTTTCCTACTCTGCATTTAATCCGCGAAGCAAGTATGAGCGAAGCGCTTGATAGTTATAACGAGCCTGAATCTATTCCAGAGCATAATATAAACCTAGCAAGGCGTAAGGGTATTGATTTTTGGCAGCAGTTACTCGAAGGCTGTAAAAAACCGAGCGCTTAGAGGCTCGGTTTTATTCTTGATTTTATTCTTAGCTTTAGCAAAGTAAAGCTAGCTGGGATCGCTATTTTTTAACCCAGTTACCATTTACTTCAACGTAATGACCACTTTGGGTTTTTTCAATTGTTTTGGCAGCGGCGAGTGCCTCTACTTGTGAAAGTGACAAGTTATTCTTTTTAGCCAGCTTTAAGTACTGCGCTTTACGCTTTGCATTTATGTCATCAACAACCGCTTTTGCTTCTTCATTTTGTACAACAAGCCCTAAATAACCAGAGCTATCCTCACCGACTAAACCTTGGTTTTTGGCGTCATCAAGGCTAATAGCCCACACAGAGAACGACATACATACAGCGCTAAGTAATGTAATAATATTTAATTTTTTCTTCGTATTCATGTTCTAACTCCTTAAAATAACTCACTGTCGTCACTAAATAAACTGTCGAGTTCTTTGTCTACTTTTACGCGAATTTCGTGATCAACTTTCACATTTAAATTAATTGTAATAGGCTCTTTTGCAGACACCTCAACACGGTGCGTGCAGGCACTTAGTACGCTAATAGCACCCAGCGCGAGCAGTACTTTTATCGATAACGACTGTCTCATTATTAGTTTCCTTTTTGTGAGTATTGTTGCTCAACTTTTTGTGTAATTTCGTCACTTAAACGCAATGCGCGTAAAAGTGTAAATACGTTTTCTTCATGATTGTAGTTAAAGTTAACTTGCTGCTGCTCTGCTTTATTATAACCTTGTAAGTTAACACCGAGTTTTAACCAACCATCACTTTTTAGTGCAACACTACTATTTAGCTTTTGAATATCTAGATTTGTTAATAATCCTAACACAGGTTGCAACTCTTGCTGTTGCTGCATCACCGAATCAAACGCTGCGTTATTAGTAATTTTTAAATTACCTGTGCCTTGGCTAAATAAACTGCCGTCAATTATTTCAATTTTTCCACTATCAAAATGGACAGGTAAAGACCCCGCCAAGCGTCCCGTTAATACAATGCCCGACTTATCATCGAGTGTAACGAGTTTACTCGCATCAATATTTTCAAACTTAACATTAGCGACTTGATTTGGCTTCCCTACTGTGTAGGTATCTAACGAAAATTCGCCGCCAAATACATCGCCCGTTATATCGTTTACTAGAGCGCTATTATCGTTAACTTGCCACTGCCCTTTAATATTTTTTACAACAGCACCGGCTCTAAATTCATTTAAATTAAAGGTAGTTGGTTTTACATTAAGCTTACCTGAATTATATTGCCCGCTAAATACGCTATTCAAATCACTCGCAAGGTAATCGTTATAAAGTGCACCTATGTGAGTAACCCCTATATTGAATGAAGCGTTTTGCAAGTTTACATCACCACTAATATAGCCATTAAATTTACCCTCGGTTAGTTGCGCAAGTGGTTCAAATTGACTAATAAATGCATTTAATGGCAGCACACCTTGTTCAGGAATAATGACTTCAAACGGATTAGCTTGCGCCGATACATGATGATTTATCACTAACTCGACATCGTTTATAAATGCGTGATGAGTGGCTTTTAGTGCACGGCTTTGTAGCCCATTAGACTCTACTTTTATATTATTAAGTTTTATGTCAGGGCTATTAACAGCCTTTATATTCGTTTTTGCTGTTAACTCGGCAAATAACTCGCCCACGCCTAAATTAGCATTTGCTGTTAATGTGTTACTTATATCCGTTGCTTTAAATTTTTTATATTGTGCGCTTTTAAATTGATGCGTTAATGTTACTTCTGCGTTTAACTGCTTATCCATTTTTGCAGTTAAATCACCTTGGTATTGCACTGCGCTTATATCAAACGCATCTACACTATTGAGCGTTAATTTAGCATTTATAAGCCCAACTGGTTTTGAGTCAATAAACTCACTTATATCAAAGTGACCACCAAGGCTAAGCCCATTCGCTGTTGCAGGAACAAATTCAGGCAAGCTTTCAAGCGCAACCGCGTAATCGCCTTTAATCGTAGTGCCCACTAACTGAGCATTAACGCTGAAATTATTTATATCGGGTGTGCTTATTTGAGCTGATAAATTTGTCTGTACGTTTTCAAGTGGCGATTTAATATTAACTGCTGTATCTGTCATTAAAATATCAAATTGCTTAACGCCCTCACTCACCAAATTAATTGCAGGTAAGCTCAGCTCACTATCCTTTAAGCGAATTGATTGAGGGAGTTTAAGTTGCCAATTTAAAGGAACTTGATTGCTGACAAAACCTGCGTATTCACTCGGTGAAATTAAATTCGCACAACTTGGCGTTAAATTAATTTTGTTATTAAGCAAATCGGTATTAAGCATTAACGCTTGGCTGTTTAAATTAAAATGAGTTGCCAACTTGCCAGTGGTTAATACGTTGGCCTGACATTGCTCATAAGTATGAGTAAACTGGGCACTAATATCGCCATTTAATTTAAGCTCTATACCGTCAAAGCTAAACGCTTGCTGAGTATTAAAATTAACGCCAGCTATTAAGGTGTTTTTAGTGTTTATAACTTGCTTTAAAAGAGTGTCATTTACTGCAAACTGACCACTTACTTTATCAGCAGTCAAAATCGCACTCGCGTTTATATCACCAGTGACATTAAACTGATTTAGTGTGGGTTCCAATATACTTATTTTTAGTGGCTTATTGAGCTGATCACTTTTTACTGCAAGCTGTTTAATGCTGATTAATGGACGGGTTGAAGGAAGCGCTAAATCAAGATTTTTAGCAAGTTGATTAGCATTATCGTTTTTAGGGAAAGGATTAACCGTTAGCACAGCATTTTTAATATCTATACGTTTTATATTTGCAGTAATACCAGTAAGTTGTAACTGTTGATTTTGATAATTCACACACACTTTATCAGCATAGATATTTAGCTCAGACGTAATTGAAAAGTCGAGACAACTTAACGTAATGCCTGCTTTTTTAAGCTCAGGCGCTATAGCCCACTGTAATAAAGGCAAACGAAATACATAACCAAGCAGCAAGATACTTAGCAATATAGCCCCAACAATTAAACCAACTCGTTTAAACATACTATCCTTACATGCTTTGTGCTTTTAACTTGGTGCAAAAAGCATACTAATCAAAAAAGGCTGCACAATGCAGCCTTTTTTATTTTACAGCTAGATTATGAATCTAACTTGTATAAACGCAAATGTAATTAACCTACATTTTTACGTGCATTACGGAACATACGCATCCACGGGCTATCTTCGATCCATTCATCAGGATGCCAAGAGTTAGCAACGCTTCTAAATACGCGTTCTGGATGCGGCATCATTACAGTTGCGCGACCATCAGTAGAGGTAATACCGGTAATACCTTCTGGAGAACCATTCGGGTTAGCTGGGTACTGCGTTGTAGGGTTACCGTAGTTATCTACAAACTTAACCGCTACAGTGCCGCTATTAAGCGCGGCCTTAGTTGCGGCATCGTTTGCAAACTCAGCATGACCTTCACCATGAGAAACCGCAATTGGCATACGTGAGCCAGCCATTCCGTTAAAGAACACAGATGGATTCTCTTGTATTTCAACTAAACTAAAGCGAGCTTCAAAACGCTCTGATTTATTAGTTACAAAACGCGGCCAGTGCTCAGTGCCAGGGATCAACTCTTTTAACGTTGATAACATTTGGCAACCGTTACATACACCTAAGCTAAAGGTATCTTCACGATGGAAGAAGTTTTGGAACTGATCGCGTGCCATGTCGTTAAACAAAATAGACTTAGCCCAACCTTCACCCGCACCAAGTACGTCACCGTAAGAGAAGCCACCACATGCCACTAAACCTTTAAACTGCTCTAGTGTTAAACGACCTTCTAAAATGTCGCTCATGTGTACATCAACGGCTGCAAAACCTGCGCGGTTAAACGCTGCTGCCATTTCTAGGTGAGAGTTAACACCTTGCTCACGTAAAATAGCCATTTGCGGTTTAGCACCGGTTGCAATGTATGGCGCTGCTATGTCTTCGTTTAAATCAAAGTTTAGTTTTACATTTAAGCCAGGATCTTTTACATCAAATTTTGCATCAAACTCTTGCTTAGCACACTCGGGGTTATCACGACGCGCTTGCATTTGATACGTTGTTTCAGCCCAAATAGTACGAAGCTCAGTACGCGTATGATTAAGCACCGTGTTTTCGCCACGGTTAAATATAATCGTATCGTCGCTATTAAGTGTACCGATGTTGTGAGTAATTGCTGCAATACCATGTTGTTCAAACACAACATTTACTGCATCTAAATCACTATTTGCAACTTGAATTACTGCACCTAGCTCTTCGTTATAAAGCGCTTCAATGTCAGAGCCTGTTAAATCTGCTAAATCAACCGTTACACCGGTATGACCCGTAAACGCCATTTCAGCAACCGTGGTAAATAAACCACCGTCTGAACGGTCATGATAAGCAAGTAACTTACTATCAGCCACTAGCGCTTGCATTGCGTTATAAAAGCCTTTTAATAACTCAGGGCTATCAACATCAGGTGTTACATCACCCAATTGCTTATAAACTTGCGCAAGGCTTGATGCGCCCATGCGGTTTTTACCCGCACCTAAATCAACTAATATAAGCGATGTATCGCCTTTATCTGTACGCAGTTCTGGAGTTACTGTTTTACGTACGTCGTCAACACGACCAAACGCAGTTATAACCAATGAAAGCGGCGATGTTACTGATTTTTCTTGTGAGTCACCTTCATCTTTCCATGTCGTTTTCATCGACATAGAATCTTTACCTACTGGAATAGTTAAACCAAGCGCAGGGCAAAGTTCTTCGCCTACGGCTTTAACTGCTTCATACAAGCCCGCATCTTCACCTGGGTGACCCGCTGCTGCCATCCAGTTTGCTGATAACTTAATATTTTCAAGGCTACCAATGTTTGCACAGGCAATATTAGTTAACGATTCAGCCACCGCTAAACGAGCAGATGCACCGTAATTAAGTAATGCCGCAGGAGTACGCTCACCAAGTGACATAGCTTCACCGTGATAAGTGTCATACGTTGCCGCAGTTACTGCACAGTTAGCAACAGGTACTTGCCAAGGACCGACCATTTGATCGCGCGCCACTAAGCCAGTAACTGAGCGATCGCCGATTGTTATTAGGAATGTTTTTTCTGCAATGGCTGGTAAACGCATTAAGCGCTGCGCTGCATCGGCTGCATTTATTAATGTAGTATCAAGCGCTTTACCAACAACTTGCTTTGACGTTACATCGCGGTGCATTTTAGGTGCTTTACCTAATAATACGTCCAGCGGTAAATCAACGGGGTCATTTTTAAAGTGACTGTCTGACACGGTTAAGTGAGGTTCAGCGGTTGCTTCACCAATAACTGCGTACTGAGCGCGTTCGCGCTTACAAATTGCTTCAAAGCGATCAAAGTCTTCTACGCCAACAGCGAGTACATAACGTTCTTGTGATTCATTACACCAAATTTCGTGTGGTGCCATGCCTGGCTCATCGTTAGGGATGCTGCGTAATTGGAACTTACCACCACGTCCACCATCGTTAACAAGCTCAGGAAACGCATTTGATAAACCGCCAGCGCCTACATCGTGGATGAATGCAATTGGGTTTTCGTCACCTAGCTGCCAACATTTATCGATAACTTCTTGGCAACGACGTTCCATTTCTGGGTTTTCGCGTTGTACAGAAGCAAAATCTAAATCTTCGTTTGATTGACCTGAAGCCATGCTTGATGCAGCACCACCGCCTAAACCAATGTTCATTGCAGGTCCGCCTAGCGCAATTAATTTAGCGCCAACAGGTATATCCCCTTTTTGAACATGATCAGAGCGAATATTACCTAAACCGCCAGCAAGCATAATTGGTTTATGGTAACCACGTACTTCTTCGCCGTTATGGCTTGTTACTTTTTCTTCGTAAGTACGGAAGTAACCTAGTAAATTAGGACGACCAAACTCATTATTAAATGCAGCGCCGCCCAGTGGACCTTCTGTCATAATATCAAGCGCGTTAACAATACGACTCGGCTTACCAAAATCGCTTTCCCATGGTTGCTCGTAACCTGGAATACGTAAGTTTGATACCGTAAAGCCAACTAAACCAGCTTTTGGTTTAGAGCCACGACCTGTTGCGCCTTCATCGCGAATCTCACCGCCAGAGCCCGTAGCTGCACCAGAGAATGGCGCAATAGCTGTTGGATGGTTATGAGTTTCAACTTTCATTAATATTTCAATGTCTTCTTGATGATACGCATATTCACCTTGCGCATTTGGGAAGAAGCGACCCGCTTTTGAGCCTTTCATTACTGCCGCGTTATCTTTATACGCCGACAATACATTTTCAGGATTTAGCTCAAAGGTATTTTTAATCATTTTAAACAGCGATTTTGGCTGCTCTTTTCCATCGATTGTCCAGTCAGCATTAAATATTTTATGGCGACAATGCTCTGAGTTTGCCTGTGCAAACATAAACAATTCGATATCATTAGGGTTACGTCCTAACTTTATAAAGTTTTCTACCAAGTAATCTATTTCGTCATCAGCAAGGGCAAAACCTTGCTCAACATTGGCTATTGCTAATGCTTCGCGTCCGCCACCTAAAATATCAACAGACGACATTTGGCGCGGTGCATCACTGCGAAACAGTTGTGCAGCATCTTCAAGCTCACTATGCGTGGCTTCGGTCATACGGTCGTGTAATAACGCAATTACTTGTGCAAGTTGTTCTGCGTTTAAGTCACCTTCAACATAATAAGCAATACCGCGTTCAACACGGTGAACCTGTTTTAAACCACAGTTATGGGCAATATCGGTTGCTTTAGATGCCCAAGGTGAAATGGTACCTGGGCGAGGTGTAACAAGTACAAGTTTGCCGGCTGGGGTATGCTCAGCAATGGTTGGACCGTAAGTTAATAGTTTTTCAAGCTTGGTTTGCTCGGAGCTACTCAACGGCGATGTTAAATCGGCAAAGTGAGCATACTCGGCGTATACGTTAGTGACTGGAAGTTGCGATTGTTGGCAACGCGCTAAAATTTTATTAACTCTGAACTCTGACAGTGCTGGTGCACCACGAAGGATCAACATAGGTAATTTCATCCGGGGTTAGGGATTGAACGATATTTTAGGCACGCATTATAGTCCAATTAGCATTCAGATTTAACTCAAAATTACGCTTTTCATAAAATTAACTTTTTAGCTTTATTTATAGCCTCTTTTGGTTAATAAAATAAAAGGTAAAGTGACGCGATGGCTTAGTTTTGCTATAACGGTGACTGGCGAGCTTAAGGGGCACTCAATGTTCAAAGAAAAACTAATAATAATCATTACTTTAGTTATGCTGTTATGTGCATGCGATATGCAAGAGCAGCCAACTCAACTCGCCCAAATAAAAGAACACAATAAAATACGTGTGGGTACCCTTGCGAGTGCTAGTAATTATTATCAAGCCGTTCAAGGTGAGCAAGGCTTTGAATATGAGTTATCTCAAGCCTTCGCTGAATATTTAGGTGTAGAGCTTGAAATAGTCCCTTTCTTTAACTTATCTGACATGTTTGAACGCCTTGAAAGCGGTGATTTAGACTTAATAGCGTCAGGACTTACCTATAATAAAACCCGTGCAGAGCAATACCGCTTTGGGCCAACTTACAGAACAATTAGCCAAAAATTAGTTTATAAGCAAGGTCGCGTTCGTCCTCGAGAGTTTGACGATTTAGACGGTAACTTTACTGTTATAGCTAAAAGTAGCCACTCGCTTACTCTACAAAAAATGAAGAAGAACAATCCAGACCTTACCTGGATAGAGAGCGAAGAGTTTGATGAAGAAGAATTACTTCAAGCGGTTATTGATGGCGAGATAGATTACACCCTAGCCGATACACATACATTATCGTTGTTTCGCCGTTATCACCCCAATTTAAGCATCGGTTTTTCAGTTAGCCATAACGACCCTATTGCATGGATACTCAATAAATCAGATGACGACTCTTTATATGCGTTATTGGTGCCATTTTTTGGTGACGTTAAGCAAAGTAACCAGCTCTACGTACTCGAAGAAAAGTATTTTGGTCACGTACGCCAATTTAATTATGTAAATACCCTTGCTTATATCGAAGCAATTAAAGAAACCTTACCAACATACCAGCCATGGTTTGAACAATATGCAGGTAGCCTTGACTGGCGATTATTAGCAGCACTAAGCTATCAAGAATCTATGTGGAATCCTCGCGCTAAATCACCAACAGGTGTGCGCGGCATCATGATGCTAACTCGCAGTACAGCCAAACAAGTGGGTGTTACTAACCGATTAGAGCCAGAGCAAAACATTCGTGGTGGCGCTAAATACTTAAGCAAGCTTATTAAACGTATTCCTGACCGTATCCCGCAACCCGACCGCACATGGCTTGCTTTGGCCGGATACAATGTAGGTTGGGGGCACGTTAACGACGCACGTATAATTACCGAACAGCAAGGTGCAAGTCCTGACAAATGGGCTGATGTAAAAAAACGCCTACCGCTATTAATTAAAAAGCGCTATTACCGTAAAACTCGCTACGGTTATGCCCGAGGCGATGTAGCTGTTAAATATGTCGATAATATTCGTCGCTATTACGATGCACTTGTTTGGCTAGATGAAAATGATGCTATTGCTGCAGAGCCTGAGCCAAAACCAATTACAGAGTTGAGCACTGATACTGAGCTAAAGCTAAAGCTAAACGAAAAAAGTGAAGTAAAAAGTGAAGTAAAAAGTGAAGTAAAAAGTAAGGCAGATGAAGCTCAAACAGAAAAACAACAACCTATAATCGAACCCGAACAGTCGAGTGAAAACAATGGCTAAGATTAATATAAGTACCCGTTTATTGAGTATGTCAGTAAGCAAAATTTAAGTAAATTAAATATCTGTTTACTTGTCACCAAATGATCACTAATGTGTGTTAATTGTATATTATTATTTTATAAGATATACCCGTGCCTTTCTCACTCTTGCATTAGGAGAAAACATGCTAAAACGTAGACGCACACAAAGATTAAAACGCAATGTCATTTATTCAACGGCCACACGTCGTCGTGTTATGTTGCGAAAACTACACAAAAAAATCATCTGGCGTCGCCGAATGTTTGCTATGCAGCAAATGGCCGAATCAGAAATAGAGCCAATCGCTAGTTAACTCTAGTTAGGCTTATTTATTTGTTCATCACGAGCAGCTTTCTTAGCTGCTTTAATTTGCGCTCTTCTACGTTTAAAAAAATTCGAAATAGTATCACCGCACAGCTGTGCCAAAACACCACCGCACACCTCAACTTGATGATTTAACTTAGGCTCTTGTAATAAATTCATAATTGAACCCGCAGACCCTGTTTTAGCATCGACTGCTCCAAATACTAAACGCTTTATTCTGCTATGCACTAACAATCCCGCACACATAGAACATGGCTCTAACGTTACGTATAGGGTGCAATCAATTAAGCGGTAATTGTTAAGGACTTTTCCAGCTTCTCGCACTGCAATCATTTCGGCATGGGCAGATGGGTCATTATCCGTTATTGAGCGGTTATACCCGACTGAAACTAGCTGGTTATCTTTGACTACAATTGCTCCAACCGGAATTTCATCAAGCAGCTCTGCTTGCTTTGCATACAAAAGCGCTTGTTCCATCCAGTAGGAATCATCAAATGGTTCGTTCATTATTTCTACTTAAATAACCTTTTATGCTGTAATTATACCTAGTTAGCACTCTAAAGTGCGCCATTCATTACTTTATTCCAAAAATAAAACAATATTTACCCGTTTGTAATGGCTCACTCGTGCTGATTTACGCTATAATCTCACGCTTTTTTTATTTAGCTCACAACACGGGTAGCAAATGAAATTTCCTGGACGCCGCAGGCATAAACATTATTTTCCAGTGGAAGCCAAAGATCCACTTACCAATCAACTTAACGCAACAGAGCGATTACAACGTAGTTATATTACGGGTATCGATCAGATCGTTGTTGATATAGAGGCAAAAGTTGATCAAGCTTTCCTTGACGAATTTCAACTACGTAG
Organism: Pseudoalteromonas sp. Z1A6; assembly: GCF_011378745.1. Classification (NCBI taxonomy): domain Bacteria; kingdom Pseudomonadati; phylum Pseudomonadota; class Gammaproteobacteria; order Alteromonadales; family Pseudoalteromonadaceae; genus Pseudoalteromonas; species Pseudoalteromonas sp. Z1A6. The sequence continues at coordinate 2,673 of NZ_WTKW01000031.1, read as the reverse complement.
AGGGATGTCGCAAGTTATTGATAGCGATACAACAAACGCCTTATACGATCGTTTAAAATTAAACAATATGGTTGATTTTGAGTTTGCCGGTGGAACCATTGGTAACACTATGCACAACTACTCTGTACTTGCAGATGATCGCTCAGTTTTATTAGGCGTAATGAGCGAAAATATAAAAATAGGTAGCTACGCTTACCGTTTTTTATGTAATACCTCAAGCCGTGTAGACTTAAACTACCTTCAACCAGTTGATGGGCCTGTAGGGCGTTGTTTTACATTAATTGATGAAACCGGTGAGCGTACTTTTGCAATAAGTGCAGGCCTAATGAATCACTTACGTCCTGAATCTATCGATAAAGACCTTATTGAGAATTCATCAGCGTTAGTGATTAGTGCCTATCTTATGCGTACTCAAGGTAGCGAAACAATGACTGAAGCCACTATGCAAGCGGTAAAATACGCTAATGACGCAGGTGTGCCAGTTGTGCTAACACTCGGTACTAAGTTCTTAATTGAACAAGACCCTACTTGGTGGGCAAACTTTGTTGAAAAGCATGTTGATATTCTTGCTATGAACGAAGAAGAAGGTTTAGCTATTACAGGTTTTGAAGATCCTCTTCTAGCTGCTGATAAAGCACTTGATTGGGTAGACTTAGTTATTTGTACCGCTGGCGAAAAAGGCTTATTTATGGCCGGCTACGTAGACGAAAGCTTAAAGCGTGAAACCGAATACCCGTTACTACCAGGCGCCATACCTGATTTTAACCGTTACGAATTCTCACGAGCTATGCGTAAAGATGAGTGTGATGAACCTATCAGAGCATACAGTCATACGGCCCCATTTATGGGTGGACCTGATTCAATAAAAAACACCAATGGTGCAGGTGACTGCGCACTTGCGGCTGTACTACATGATTTGTCAGCGAATGTTTACCATAAGCTTAATGTGGCAAACTCAGCTAAACATCAGCAACAAGCTATTACTTACTCGTCACTATCGCAAATTAGTAAATATGCTAACCGAGCGAGCTATGAAGTATTAGTTCAGCACTCTCCGCGTTTATCTCGTGGTTTACCTGAACGTGAAGATTGTTTAGAACAAGTTTATTGGGAACAATAAATAACGGTGGGAGCAATTATTGCTCCCTATCGATTTCCTAAAAAATAGAAATATCGAGCTTTTTAGATAGCAGTTCTAATGCTGCTATTCCTGCAACGGAGTTACCAAACGAATTAAGCCCCGGAGAATAAACAGCTACAGTAAACTTATTTGGTAACACAGCTAAAATAGTTCCTGACACTCCCGACTTACCTGGCATGCCCACTCTGTAACCAAAATCACCCGCAGCATCATATAAACCACTCGTGAATAAAAGCGAATTAAGCTGTTTATTCTGACGACTACTTAAAACACGATTGCCCGATCGATTATCAACACCTTTATTAGCTAAAAAATTATAAGCTTTTGCTAATTCAATACAGTTGAGCTCAATAGAACAAAAGTTAAAGTAAGCCCACAAAACATCATCAACTTCGTTTTCAAAATTACCAAATGACTTCATTAAATGTGCCATAGCAGCATTTCGGTGCCTGAACTCATACTCTGAATTAGCGACTTTTTTATCAATTACTATGCCTCTATTACCAGCTAATAACCTGAAAGTTTCGAGCATAGAATGCATTGGCGCAGATAAGCGGCTGTATAATGCATCACACGTTACAATTGCGCCTGCATTGATGAATGGGTTACGAGGAATCCCCTTTTCAAACTCAAGCTGTGTAAGCGAGTTAAAGGCTGTACCTGAGGGTTCCTTTCCGACTCTATGCCAAAGTTCATCACCATAACGCTGTAGTGCCATAGTAAGTGTCATAACTTTAGAAACTGATTGAATAGTGAAGCGTTGAGAACAATCCCCTGCGCACACAGTTTCACCATCAGTTGTATAAATAGCGATAGAAAATTGTTCCGGATCAACCTCGGCAAGCGCCGGTATATAATCAGCTACTTTCCCTTGTGATAATAAAGGACGTACTTCATGTGCTATTTCATCAAGCACCTTTTGGTAATCAGCTGTAGGCAATCTAGACCTCTATATCGTCATTCATAAGAATTGGATTTTAACACGCGCTATTAGGTGCACCTAGTTTTGTTGTCGAATTTAACGGTGAGATTTTACTAAATTTAAATAGAAAAAAACGTCACATTACTGTATCTGGTTTCTCTTAATTAAATCCTGGTAATGTCATGATGCCCACTGCGGTGGAGAGTCACAGTGCAAATGCTACGAACTCATTGTCGAGCGGAGATTTTTATGATTTTAGTGTCGGGAGTCGCTACGCTCGCCCGACCTACGTGATAGGTGTTGATGTGAGTGTGTGTTAATTGCGTGTTTTTCACTTTTCTGCAGACATAAAAAAGCCCGAATCTTAAGTTCGAGCGCTCTACAATGTGAAGTCGGTGCGCTACGCAGTAGGATGTCGTAGTGCCCACAGCGGTAGAGAGTCACAGTGAAATACTACACTATTATTAATCGTATCATCTCTTAGTATGCAGAGTTTTACTAATTTCAAAAAGCAAAAAACCCGTTATATTGCTATAACGGGTTTCTCTTAATTAAATCCTGGCAATGTCCTACTTTCACATAGCAAATGCTACACTATCATCGGCGCTGT
>NZ_WTKW01000309.1:0-4893 GCF_011378745.1 Pseudoalteromonas sp. Z1A6 | reverse complement strand
AAAAGCCGAGAAAAAAAGCCGAGGGTCAAATCTTGACTTCAGATATCAAAATTTTTGAATGACGGGTTCTCGCTCACTGCAGACTATCAGCTGTATTTGCTTTTTAGTTGCTTATTACACAAACTGCGCAACTACGTCTTGTTAAAAAAAACTACGTCACGTCTAATATTATTCATTTTTAGAACATGGCCGAAGGTTGATGACCCAGTTAACAACTAAGGGAAAACAGCGATGGAGGCAGCTTAAATCGAAATAATAAAAGTGTAAAAAATGATGTTAAACGCTATTACTGATCGTGATATTGAACAAGCGACTTACACTTTACTTAAATGCATTAGTAATTTAACTATTGAGAAGTGAGATAGTTACTGCGAGTTTATAAAGTGTTTGGGTTTAGTAAAAAAAGCTTAACGAGTGAAGCAGTCTAACAACGCCAAAACTATTGCTTTAGTTCTATTATTCTAGTTCTATTGCTTTAGTTTTGGCGCTTATTAAAGGAATAATATTTACCCTTTCATTTGTTCAAGCTCTTTGCCTTTGGTTTCGTGTAAAAACTTAAATACAAATATAACTGAAACAAACGCGCAAAATGCGTAAAAACCATACGCACCTGCTAAACCTATACCGGTGAGCATAACAGGGAACGACCAGGTAATTAAAAAGTTAGCTATCCACTGGGCAAAGCCGGTAACTGCAAGGCCAGAGCCGCGAATTTGGTTAGGGAACATTTCGCCTAACATAACCCACATTACAGGGCCCCACGATAAGTTAAAAAAGAATACATAAGCATTAGCGGCTATTAAAGCAACTATGCCCTGCTCTCCTAATTCTAAGTTGCCTGTTGAGCCAATATCTGCATTTAAAAAGGCATAAACAATAACCGAAAGTGTCACCGTCATACCAATTGAGCCGGTTAACAAAAAAGGTTTTCTGCCAATTTTGTCTATAAAATACATGGTAATAAACACCGCTAAAATACTTACAAAGCCGCTTATTATATTAATAAGTAACGCGTCAGATTCAGTAAAACCGGCTGCTTGCCAAAGTACCGCGCCGTAGTAAAAAACAACGTTAATGCCTACTAATTGCTGAAATGTAGCTAAGCCAATTCCTATCCAAACAATGGGGCGTAAACGTTTTTTAGGTTTATCAATAAGATCAGATAATTTAGGGTGGTGTTTATCGCCAGCAAGAGACTCTGCTATTTCATTTAATTTAAGAGCGGCAGTTTCAGCACCATATAATGACGATAAAACACGTGCAGCAGCGTCTTTTTTACCAGCCATAATTAAGTATCGAGGGCTTTCGGGGATAAAAAATAAAGCGATTAAAAACAAGCATGCAGGTAATAACTCAACCCAAAACATCCAACGCCATGTTTCAAAGTCGAGCCAAAATATAGCCGTAGAACCGCCAGCAGTATTGGCTAAAAAGTAGTTACTCACAAATGCGCTAAACAAACCAAAAATAATAGCCACTTGTTGCAGTGTAGAGAGCGTGCCTCTGTATCGCGCCGGGGCAATTTCGCTAATATAAGCTGGGGTCATAACCGATGCAGCCCCTACAGCTAAGCCGCCTAAAATGCGATAAATCACAAATTCAAACGAGGTGACTGACACACCCGAACCCCAAGCACTTATAATAAATAAAGCAGCGGCAAAAAGTAAAATTGGACGCCGACCAAATTTATCAGCCAATCGACCTGCGCAAAACGCACCAATGGCACAACCAATTAGCATGCTCGATACGTTAAATCCCGTACCCGCACTACTGGAGCCAAACGCCGTTTGTAATCCATCAACAGTGCCGTTAATTACGCCGCTGTCAAAACCAAATAAAAAACCGCCAATGGTCGCAACAAAGCAAACCAGTACTATTAAAAGTACATTTTCTTTCTCGTTCATAAGTATCCATATTGTGTGTTGTTGTTATTTTATATAGATTTTGAAGCTCAAAAGGGTGTGCGTACTCGTTTATTTAGTTGTTTTTATTGGCTGAGCTTGATTCTCTTTCTATTAATTCAAAATCTAAAATATGTCTTAAGTCTAAGCTTTTTACATTGCTTAAATCGTTATACTGACCCGATGCAAGTAACGTAATGGCAAGCTCAGCCATTTCATTAATAGGCTGTTTTACCGTAGAAATATTTGGCCAAACTATGGTTGCAAGTTGCGTGTCATCAAAGCCAACAACCGAGAGTTCGCTTGGAATATTAATACCTTGTTTTTGAGCTATTGAGATTACAGCGGCCGCCATATCATCGTTAGCTGCAAAAATAGCTGTTGGTTTATCATCAAGCGAAAGTAATTTTATTGCCGCTTCCATGCCTGATTGATAGGTAAAACTGCCCTGCTCTATATACTCAGGTGGCGTTATTATTTTATTAGAGCGCAATGCATCTAAATAACCTTGGTAACGCAAACGGCTTACACCTTGTTTAGTGTCGCCAATAATATGTGCAATTTTGCTATGCCCTTGATTTATTAAATGCTCTGTAACATCAAACGCCGCTTGATAATCGTCCATGCATATATAAGGGGAGCGATTTAATTTTGTATCTGGTGTTATTCTTACAAACGGAACATTTGCTTTAGTAAGAACATCTAAAACCTGTTCGTTGTCGCACATAGGAGGCAGTAAAATCATGCCATCAACCTGTGTAACATCAATAAGTTGCTTTACCGATTCAATTGTTTTGTCAATATCGGTATGCGCTTCGTCAACAACAAGGTGATAGCCCAATGCGCGGCATTTTTTAAGCGCTGCCAATAAAAACTGGCTTATGTAAGAGTCACTTGGGTTATCGTACAACAGTCCTAAAAAGAATGACTTAGTACTAGCAAGACGCCTAGCAGACACATTTGGCCGGTAGTTTAATTGCTCAACAACCGCCATTACTTTTTCGCGGGTTTTGTCGCTTACTTTTTTGTCTTGGTTGAGCACGCGCGAAACTGTCATCATTGATACACCAGCCTGCTCGGCTACATCTTGTATTCTTGCTCTTTTAGGATCGGCCATTACTGTTATTACCTACTCACAATCAGTGGATTGTTATAATTAACTTTCTTAATTTTCATTATACATAATTGTAAAGCTTGATATTGTTTACAGCGCGTTTTAAATGATTACTTATTGACAAAGTCTTATACTACACTGAAAATGTTAGCGCTAACAACAAATTTATAATATCCACACCCAATAATATAAAAAACTTAAAAAGGCCTATATTATGAGCATGCTGCAAAACCCAATTCTAAGAGGCTTTAACCCAGACCCAAACATTGTCAGAGTTAATAACGATTACTACATAGCCACTTCAACATTTGAATGGTTTGGCGGTGTGCAAATTCACCACTCTACCGATTTAGTAAATTGGCGAGTTATAGGCCAAGCACTTAACACCGTAGAGCAACTCGATATGCGAGGAGTGCCCGACTCTTGCGGCGTATGGGCTGCGCAACTTAGCTACAACAATGGGTGTTTTTATTTGGTATATACCAATGTAAAAAGCTTTGATGGCCCATACAAAGACACGCCAAACTATTTTGTATCAACCACTGATATTACCGGTAACTGGTCACAAGCGACTTACTTAAATTCTAGCGGTTTTGATCCGTCTATTTTTCACGATGATGACGGTAAAAGTTATTTACTCAACATGTTGGTTGATCACCGCAACAACGCACTATTTGGTGGCATAGTGATGCAAGAGCTTTGCCTAAAAACCAATAAGTTAATAGGCGATGTTAAACCTATATTTTCAGGCACAGAACTTGGTTGCACTGAAGGCCCACATATTTTAAAACGCGGCGATTACTACTATTTAATTACCGCTGAAGGTGGCACTGGGTATGAACACTGCATTAGTGTAGCGCGTGCTAAAAACGTATTTGGCCCTTACCAAGTACACCCACACAACCCTGTAATAACAGCAGTACATGAGCCGATTAATGCGCTACAAAAATGTGGCCATGGAGATTTTTTTCAAACACAAACCGGTGATTGGTACACGGTATTTTTAACATCAAGACCACTGACTGAGCGTGGCCGCTGCATTAAAGGGCGTGAAACAGGGATTGAGCAAATAATCTGGAAAGACGATGACTGGCCTTATGCAAAACACACAAATAAAGCCCCGAGAATACACGTACCCGTTGAAGGTTTAACGCTAAATCCCCAGCCGCAACCTCCTGCACATATTGATTTTAGTAACGATGAGCTTACTGTTGATTTTCAGTCATTGCGTATACCTATGTGCAAAAATTGGGTCTATAAAAACATCCAAAAATCATCGCTCACCCTAGTAGGTAAAGAATCTTTAAGCTCATTGCATCAGCAGAGTTTTATTGCCAGGCGTGTACAGGCTCAACATACTGTTAGCAGCACATACGTTGATTTTGCGCCGAGCAGTTTTCAGCAAATGGCGGGGCTAGTATGTTATTACAACACCGCACATTACTACTATTTGCATATAAGCGGCGGCGATGTGGGCGATGAAACCACACCGTGTTATTTAAATATAATTAGCTGCGATAAATACCAAACAAGCACGCCTGTTGCACCGCTTTTGCTTAAAACAAACAAACCTGTTTACTTAAAAGCTGATTTTAATGGCGCTCAGCTGCAGTTTTACTACGCCACCGAGGAGAACTGCTGGATAAAGTTTGGCCCAGTGCTCGATGGCAGTATTTTATCTGATGATTACGTACAGCAATCACCGCAAGGGTATCGCCCTTGTTTTACCGGTGCTTTTGTTGGTATGGCGTGCCAAGATTTATCGGGGCAAAATAAAGAAGCCCACTTTTCATTTTTTAATTATGACGAACCTAGCGGCGAATAAATTGCCGCTAGTTAAGTTTATTAGTTGATTTAGAGCTGATATAAAACCATTTA
>NZ_WTKW01000308.1:0-4900 GCF_011378745.1 Pseudoalteromonas sp. Z1A6 | reverse complement strand
CATATAATTTTTGATTTTGAACAGGATAATTACAGCCAATATATAAATACAATTAATGGCTTTAGTACATTAATAAAGGAAGGTGGAAACCATAAACTAGCGGTTACATTAAAATCTAAATCTAATGTAGAAAGTGACTTTGAATTTATAAACCCAAAAGGATGGGATTGGCAAGCAACAGGAAACTTTGCCCTTGCACTTGATATACAAAACCCTGATGAGGCTTCTACTCACCTATACATAAAGACAATAGACAAGTCGGGACAATTTCAAACTCGAAGTGTTGTTGTGCCAGCAAAGTCTCAAAATACGTATTACATAGAATTAAAAGGCGCAAATTTAAATGTTAATTCAGGTATTCGCTCAAACCCACCAAGTTGGAAAAGCAGTTATACGCCAATAATCTATAGAGGCGGACAAAAAAATATCGACGTTAGCAGCATTGTAAAAATATCATTTGGAGTAAAAGGGCTACTTGACGATAAACGAATTTTAATAGACAACTTACGCCTTATAAAGCCAACTAATTTTGATACTAACTATCTAAAAGGGTTAGTTGATAAATTTGGGCAAAATGCAAAATTAGACTTTACCAATAAAGTATCTTCAACAGAGCAGCTACAAGTTATTTCTCAAAAAGAGCAAATTAACTTACAAAACTCACCAATGAAAGGACGTTCTAAATATAGTGGCTGGAAAAACGGCCCACAATTAAAGGCAACGGGATATTTTAGAACCGAAAAATACAAAGGGAAATGGAGTTTAGTCGACCCAGAAGGTTATCTGTTTTTTTCAACCGGCATTGATAACGTTCGTATGGCAAATACTTCAACTATTACCGGTTACGATTTTGACCAAAGCTATATTAAGCAGCGCGAAGCTAATGATTTAACACCAGAGGATTCATTAGGATTAAATCCAGCTCCAAAAACTGCGTGGTCAACACGTTATAAAAGCTCAACACTAAGATCTGATATGTTTAATTGGCTACCCGAGCAAAATAACCCTTTAGCAGATAATTACGGCTACAGACGCGAAGTTCACAGTGGTGCAATTAAAAAAGGTGAAACGTTTAGCTTTTATCGCGCTAATTTAGAGCGAAAATATCAAACCCATAACAACAACGACTTAATGAAACAGTGGCAAAATACCACTGTAAAACGCATGCTTTCATGGGGCTTTACTTCTTTTGGCAATTGGATAGAAGAAGACTATTACCATACTAACCAATTACCTTACTTTGCTAATGCGTGGATCATTGGTAATTTCAAAACGGTAAGCAGTGGTAACGACTACTGGAGCCCATTACCTGACCCATTTGATCCATTATTCGTTGAGCGCGCAGATGTAACGCTTGCAAAAGTAGCCCAGCAAGTTAAAAACAGTCCTTGGTGTGTTGGTGTATTTATTGATAACGAAAAAAGCTGGGGCATGATGAATTCTGACGCCTCACGTTATGGTATTGCTATTAATACACTTAAAAATAACGCCCAAAATAGCCCGACTAAAGCACAATTTGTTACCTTAATGAAAAATAAGTACAGCCAAATTAGCAAACTTAATAAAGCATGGAATACACGTATTGCCTCATGGGATGAGTTTGCTGCAGGCGTCGCACTCACGCAGTTTAACGAGCAAACTAATATCGATTTATCAGCGATGTTATTTCATTATGCTAATCAGTATTTTGCAGTGGTTGACGCGGCTATAGCTAAACACCTTCCAAATCAGCTGAATATGGGAGCACGTTTTGCTGACTGGGGTATGACGCCTGAAATAAGAGCCGCCGCTGCCGCGCATGTAGATGTGATGAGCTACAACTATTACCGAGAGGGATTAAATGAAGATTTTTGGGCATTTTTATCTGATATAGACATGCCAAGCATAATAGGTGAATTTCATAATGGTGCGCTTGATTCTGGGCTATTAAACCCAGGCCTTATACACACTCAATCTCAGCAAGAGCGTGGTACTAAATACAAAAAATATATGAATAGCGTTATAGATAACCCATATTTTGTTGGTGCGCATTGGTTTCAATACATAGACTCTCCACTAACTGGGCGAGCATACGATGGTGAAAACTACAATGTAGGCTTTGTAAATGTAACGGACATTCCTTACAAACCGCTTGTAGATGCAGCTAAAAGCGTGAATAAATCGTTGTATGAACGCAGGTATAATAATGCAAAAAATTAAATATATACTAAGCGCTGTGTGTGTTTTCTGTTTGGGTGTATCTGCTAAGCAAAGTAACACACTTTTATTCGAGCAAGGCCCCTACAAAATATTTAATGAGCAAGCGCTTGAAGTGCTTAACTTAAATAGCCATGTTAAAACCCTCGCTTCGGGTTATGACTGGCTAGAGGGGCCGGTTTGGGTTAATCAAGGAGGATATTTATTATATTCTGATATACCTAATCATCAGGTTTATAAATATACACCAGGTAAAGGTGCAAGTTTGTACTTAGCGCATAGTGGCTATTCAAATGGTTTAATTGTAAATAAACAAAATGAGCTTGTGCTTTTGCAATCGCGCTCACGTGTTATATCAAAAATGAAGACGCCATTAAGCACGCCTAAACCACAATACCTACAAATTGTAAGTCATTATAATGGACAAAAGTTTAACAGCCCAAACGATGGCGTTTTTAACGACCAAGGCATGCTTTATTTTAGTGATCCACCCTATGGTTTACCTAATCAATTAGATGATGAAGGCAAAGAGCTTAAGTTTCAGGGGGTATATTCACTTAAAAATACAGGGGAGCTTACCTTGCTAGATCGTGATCTTATTTATCCTAATGGGGTCGCATTATCAGCTGATAATAAAACGTTATATGTGGCGGCATCTAATGCTAATAAACCTGCGTGGTATCAGTATGATTTAAATGACAGCGGTGCAGTGATAAGTAAATCTTTATTTTATGAATTACCACCAGCAATTAAGCATGACCAAGGCTTACCAGATGGTTTAAAGGTACATAAAAGTGGGATTATATTTGCTACAGGTCCCAATGGGTTATGGTTATTTAATAAAAATGCTGAGCTACTAGCTCAAATTGAAATGCCAAATATTAGTGCTAATCTAACGTTTAACCAATCACAAAACCGCGTTTATATAACAGCGCATACACAGCTATTGGCACTTGATTTAAAATAGTCTTGTTATTCTATTGTTAAATTAAAGCCCCTATAAGCACGCTTGATAGGGGCTATTTACTCTTTGTTGCCTACATGAATGAAGGTAAGGGGCGTGAGCAGGACGCGGAAGCTTTGCTCGGTTTTTACTTAGCCCACTAGGTTACAAATCTCACGCTGCGATTAAATAGCCTCGAGTTTGAACAAATTTTAATTCTCAAAGATAAACAGACCTTCGGATAATTTCGCTTAATTAAACAGATAACCTTTACAACAACAAATACCTGTTGTAAATTGTTAACAATGAACAGTGTCATGTTAACTAATTCGGTGGCTTAATGAAAGTATCATCACAAACAATCAAAAGTGTAAAAGTCGAGTATTACCAAATTCCGCTAGCAGAAGTGTTAAGTGATGCAAAGCATGGCGATCACACTCACTTTGAAGTTATTACAGTGCATATTATGACTCACGACGGGTATGAAGGGATGGGATATACCTACACTGGCGGCAAAGGTGGTCGCGCAATTTATTCACTCCTTAACGATGAAATAAAGCCCGGTCTAATTGGACAAAATTCAATGTCTATCATGGCAATTTGGGACAAATTGCAGTGGGATCTTCATTATGTTGGCCGAGGTGGACTACTTAGCTTTGCGATTTCAGCAGTTGATATAGCGCTGTGGGATATTAAGTGTAAGCGCTTAAATGCACCATTATGGCAAGTTGCGGGTGGTAGCAGTGACCAAACAAAATGCTATGCAGGCGGAATAGATTTAAACTTTAGCCAAGAAAAACTGCTTAGTAATATAGATGGTTATTTAAATCGTGGCTTTAATGCAGTAAAAATTAAAGTCGGTAAACCCAACTTTAAAGAAGATATAGAACGTGTAGCCGCAGTAAGAGAGCTAATAGGTAAAGATAAAATACTTATGGTAGATGCCAATTACTCAATGACTGTTGAGCAAGCTATTCGTTTTGCTAAATCAATTGAAAAATACGACATAACCTGGTTTGAAGAACCGACTATACCTGATGATTACAAAGGCTTTGCTCGCATAGCACAAGCGACTTCAATACCGCTTGCAATGGGTGAAAATTTGCATACATTGCACGAATTTGGCTATGCGATTAGTCAAGCTAAATTAGGTTTTTTACAACCAGATGCATCAAATATTGGTGGCATAACAGGGTGGTTACATGTAGCGAGTATGGCATATACCCATAATTTACCTATTTGTAGCCATGGCATGCATGAACTACATGTATCACTGTTGGCATCTCAGCCTCACGCTGGTTTTTTAGAAGTTCATTCATTCCCTATAGATGAATATACAACACGTCCTTTAAAGCTTGAAAATGGGCAAGCGTGCGCGCCAGATATAATTGGGACGGGTGTAGAATTTGACCCTCAACTAATGAGAACACATTTAATTAAACAGTCGTAACTAGAAAAATTAGTAATAAAAGAAAAGAGTTGTTGTGTGTCCACAAATTCAGTGTAGAAATTATTTATCAAGGAATGAATGATAATCTCTTTGTCATAAGTTTTAATTTATGAGTACTGATTTTGTGGACGCTTTTATAAAGGTAAATAGTTATTGCCATTGCAAATATTGATTGTTTTACACAAACCCAAATTGCTTAGTCTGCTGTAAAACTGTTGGTTGCAATTCACACCGAGAATAGCTTCATTACCTAGATTTTAAATTAATTAGTTAGGGGCTCTCACAACTCCGTCAAAAGCCAGCTTTAATTG
>NZ_WTKW01000307.1:0-4924 GCF_011378745.1 Pseudoalteromonas sp. Z1A6 | reverse complement strand
TTTTTGATTTTATAAAAGATTTTACTAAGCCGATTGAAAGAGCAGACCGAGTACATATTGATTATGTACCAACGCAAATAGTCACTGAATACTTTAGACATATTTTATCAAAAAAAGAATCAATGAAAGTTGACGGGGTAATATATCCAAGTTCAAAAAATAAAAGACATAAAGCAGTTGTTATCTTTGCTGATAATGAGCAATGTGTAGAGAAAGATGTGACGTCGAGGCATATAGAGGGGCTTTTATATCTTGATAGCGTTGAAAAAGTAGACCTTACGCCTTTTAATACTATTTAACTGTAGAGTTTAATAAATTTAAGTAACTACAGCTTACAGTAGTAATGTGATTGTATTAAATGAAGTAATAATATGTACTAGCTCAAATTTAGACTGACAGTCACCGATTTAAAAACGGGTGGCTGTCAGATTTTGCCTGAACTAATACAAATAGTACGCTCAGTTAATCACCTTTCACCGTAATTTTTGGCCGCATCTATTAGAGGTTGCCAATTCTTATTTTCAACCCAAACAAAAGCACAGGTGCCGTTACTTCTTTTTGCCCATAAATCGCCAATTCGTTTTTTCTCAATACTATCTCGGTTGCCACTATCTATAGAACGATCTTGACCTTTGTATTCGATAGCTAAGATTATTCCGCTAGTAAGTTTTACTAAGAAATCAGGATAAAATTTGTCAGAAGCTGTTTGTAACCAAAATGATGTTGGCTTTTTCTCCACATTGCGTAACCACCATTCAACACCTTTCATTTGATGAGCGATATACTCCGCGCATTCAAACTCTTCGCCAGTACTTTTTAAATTACCAATGACTGGGAAAAAGTGTTTTTTCAAGTGAATGAACCCAGTGTAAACACTGTCATAACCATATCTACCTTGCTCTAAAATGATGGCATGTTCATCTCTAACTTCAAAAATATTTTCATCTAAAAATAAATTATCAAATACACGCTGCTTCGCCTCCACAAGCCCTGCAGCCATTTTTCTCTGTAAAACACCACGTAAACGAAACTTTCGATATGCTAGCTCATCAAGGGAAAAGCCTTTATCATCCATTAAGTAGCTAACTGCTGCATTTAACCATGCAACTTTTACATCACGCTCAGAATATGGGAAATGTAAATTTTTATCCAACCAATATATAAGATCAGTCACGAGCCAACCTTGCTCTTTATCAAACAGTGCAAGTTGGCTATCTATTCGCTCGTAAACATCGCATTCAATTTTTTCTAATTGGGTAATAGTTAGTGAGGCACGGCTCATAGTTTCTATATCTGGAGAAAACTCTGAATCCTTTAGTTTGTAGTCAAAGTCTGAAATTTCCCAGTCGGCATCAAGCAAAGGTGTTTCATCGAAAACATCAAAAAAACTTCTCTGTTTGTAACCAAGTAACGGAATTACAACCGATAAACCTTTTTCTGCTGGAGTTAATTCTCTTGCGATTGGAGCAGATTGAATAGCAAGGGCAGTATTTAGTTTATCCTTTACTTCTTTAGCAGCTTCTGGAAGTTTAAACGTGCTTGATATCTGCTGTAATTGCTTTGTTGTAACACCATTTTTAACCGTCAATGTCCCCGTTTCAGGTGATACTTCAATTTTGTCTCTAATTTTTTTTGGCAGTGCAGCGATAGCACCTTCATCTGGAAGCGACATAACATTGTTATACTCAGGGAGTGGTATAATCAAATCAGTTGATGAAGAAAATAAATCTTGTTGAGCTTCATCATTATCACGGGTTACGATTAAGTCATTTGCTTCTAGGCGCTCGAAACCACTTTGTACTAAACCATCCTTTAAACTTTGTACTGTACTAGCCAGCTTGTCCGAAACTACGTAAGCATAACTTCTATTTAGTGCTTCACGTTGTTTGCGGGTAACATTTGGCATACGTAGCACACGCCCAAGAACTTGTTCTACGGCAGTTGCAGAAGTAGTGTTGCGAAACGAGAATAAAACGTAAGCGTTAGGACAGTCCCAGCCCTCACGTAACTTATCTACGGTAATAATAAATTGGGGATAATCAGGTGCACCTAATTTCTTACCACCGAGTTCATCAATAGCTCCTGTTGCAATAGCAATTGTTTCCGGCAAAATATTAAAATCATTAATTAGATGCTGTTTTACTTTTTCTGGAGTAAATGTCTCTTTGTCTTTTGCTATTCTCTCTGCTTGAATTAGCATAACGACAGGGTAAATAACTTCTCCAGTCAATTGTTTTTCTTGAATAGCTTCATTTTCCAAGTGTCGTAGCCTTGCAATCGCTTCTGCAAGAGAGGTCCGCCATTCAGGGTGCATAGCTAACTCTAATGGCAGCTTGAGCATATCCTCAGCTTGTAAAGTTGCCGCTGATACGCTTCGTAAAACATTTGAAGGTTGACATGCTCTATCCGGCGTTGCTGTTAATTCTAAAATACAGCTCGGGCTAAAGCGTTTTAGTGTATCTACCGCTAGCTGAGTTCCTTGGTTATGGGCTTCATCTACGATCACATAAGGACGCCTCGATCGAATCACATCGATCAATGATTGCTCACCTTTTTGCTTAGCACTCATGCCTTCAAAATTGGACATGATTGAACCGTTTTGACGGTACACTCTTAAGCCATCTTCGGTATCTCGCTTGAAGCTTTGCATCGTTGCAACAATGATTGTATTCCCTGTATTGAGTGTTGCTGGCTGTATATTCAAGGCTTCGTCAATATCCAATACATTTACTGCACCAAATAAATCGCGCATATCTTGGTAAAGTAATTCGTTTTTATTCTTTAGATTATACAAGGTTTGTTCGCGTATGGGATCAGAGGGTACTAACCAGAGCACCAATGAATGTTCAGTAGCCAAAAAAGCATCGTTAACACATTTTATTGATTGGCCTGCAATGCGAGTTTTCCCACCACCAGTTGGTACTCGAAGGCAGATATATGGAATCTGCTCTAACCCATCTATAGGATAGTAAGGTTGAGCGACACCAAGAGCACTCTTTTTAGTCGATTCTGCAAATGCCGCCGCAGTATCCTTTAATTCACGGCAGCGTGATAAGTAGCTCGAAAAAACATCTAGTAGATTCTCTTGATAGTTTTTAAGTGATTTATTATTTAGAACCATGTCTTCACCGCCAGTTCGTATGGTAGTTGATGGAAAGTAATGCCGAGTTTAACAAGTTTTGTTTTATCGAAGCGGGTGCGTGCGCCATAGATCACTTTAGGCCCAGTAAAGTTTGGTAGAGCGGCATTTAACACCTCGAGGCTACGGTTATTAAGCACATTGCCGCCTACATCTGTTTTATCGCCAAGAATACCGTTATAAAGTAAGAATATAGCTCTACCTTTGTATTGAGCTAAGTATGGCGTAGTATGTTTCTGCTTTGCATCTAAGTTAGACGCATTGAGCCCAGTCCCTGTTTCCATAAACCACACAAATTCAGCTAATTGCTCAAAGCTAACATTTGGACAAATGGGACCATCTGCTTTGAATAGAGGTTCAGAGGATAATTTATTGAATTGAAATCCAGAAGTTAAACCCTTTACTGTAGCCCCTTTGCTTGTTTTATGCCCGTCAATTACCTTGCTTACTCGCTCTCTTGTAATTGTTTGTGCAATATTTTCATCCATTTCTATTAAGATGAACTTACGTGAGCCACCATCAATTTTATTTTGTTTTAAAGTAGCCTCAGCAGTAGAACCAGAACCAGCAAAACTATCTAAGACTAATAGCTCTTTATCAGGGTGAATTGAAATCAAATAGCTTATTAAATCTACTGGTTTGGGAAATGAGAACTCAAATCCCATCTCCTTCAGTTTAGCTGATTGTGACTGTGTGCTACCAACTCCGCTTATAACACTAATAACATGGCTTGCATTCTCTCGTTCTTTTATTGACTCTATAGCGCCAGTACTTGTTAATAAGAATCGAGTTTTTTGACCTTTTGTATCAATAACAGGTGTAAACCCACATTCAATAAATTTCAATAAAAGGTTTTTTGAACTCCAGCCACTTTCGGCTAAAATCGAATCGACCAATGTTCCATTTTTAACTTTTATAGATGAGTTATACTTTGGCCAGTTTGACTTTACTTCTATTTCCCCTTCATCAAAATCGGCAGGAAACCCTGCTGGTAATACAACCTTGCTTATAGGGTTTTTAGGACCATTTTTAATTATAGTGTTTCTAATTAACTTATTATATAACTTGCTACTTTCTTCAACCGAAGGGTCAATAACTTGAGGATGGGGTAGTTTGGCGATACTTTTTGCATAACAAAGTACGTACTCATGGCAGACCTTAACTTTGGCTTGATTATCAAAGTTTCCATCGGTACGCCAAACAAATGAAGCAACTCTATTTTTTGCGCCAAAAATTTCATCAAGAAGTATTATTAAGTGATGAACCTCGTCATCCGCTATAGAAACAAAAATCATTCCTTCTTCATGTAAAAATTGTCTTAGTAATAATAGTCGTGGATACATCATACATAGCCAACGATCGTGGCGATCTAAAGTGTCACCTTCTTTACCTACTACTTCACCCAACCATTTTTGGATTTCGGGACTGTTGACGTTGTCATTGTAGACCCAGCTCTCATTACCGGTATTATAAGGTGG
The DNA here is from genome assembly GCF_011378745.1 of Pseudoalteromonas sp. Z1A6. Taxonomy (NCBI): domain Bacteria; kingdom Pseudomonadati; phylum Pseudomonadota; class Gammaproteobacteria; order Alteromonadales; family Pseudoalteromonadaceae; genus Pseudoalteromonas; species Pseudoalteromonas sp. Z1A6. Next base: position 307 of record NZ_WTKW01000307.1, on the reverse strand, counting down.
GTCAATATAAATGCACTTTACTTCCCCAGCATAACGCGGTAGCAAGGCTTTAAGGGCATGTAAATTATCTCCCTGTACAATAAGATTTCCACTGCTAGAGTTACCACATGACAATTCTTTTACTGGTTCTAATAAGCGAAAAGGCACTTCTTTATGATGTTTTTCAACGGCAGATTTGCCAATCCAATTTAGTGTAGGCACTTGTCATGACTCCCTTTTAATTTTATATATCTGCATAAATAATAATCTCATTTTTATTGTAAACCTGCATTAACTTAGGTTTATTCCATTGTCTTTTTACTCAAAT
>NZ_WTKW01000306.1:0-4942 GCF_011378745.1 Pseudoalteromonas sp. Z1A6 | reverse complement strand
AGCTCGGCATATAGTATGCCGAGCTTTTTTGGTTGGGATGTTACTTAATTTAGCTATTAGTAGGCGCTGGTTGGGCATCTACTAGTGGTGGCTTGCCACGCATTTTACGTACTAATCGTTTAGCATCTTCTAGTGCAACATACTGGCACGGTATAAGTATCAGTGTAATTACTGTGGCAAATAACACACCAAAAGCAAGTGATACAGCCATCGGGATAACAATTTTAGCTTGTAAACTCGTTTCAAAAATAATTGGCATTACACCAATAAAGGTAGTGATTGAGGTGAGTAATATTGCTCTAAAGCGACGAGCACCGGCTTGCATTACAGCATCCTTAATCGAAACACCTTCAGCGCGGGCTTTGTTTACAAAATCAACCATAACGAGGGAATCATTTACGACCACACCCGCTACAGCAATAATGCCAAACATCGATAAGCTACTCATGGTCATACCTAAAATCATATGGCCAAACATAGCGCCCACTACACCAAACGGAATAACCGACATTATAATAAGTGGCTGCGAGTAAGAGCGAAGTGGAATCGCTAATAACGCAAATATAATCATCATTGATATACCAAAATCACGAAGCTGCTCTGAGGCGCTGTCCATCTCTTCTTGAATGCGCCCAGCTACATCACTCGTAACCCCAGGGTAGCTTTTAAGTAGTGTAGGTAAGTATTCATCACGAATTTCTTCTGCAATAGCAAAGGGTTCGGCTTGGTCGGTATTTACCGCAGCCCATACGTTTACAGTACGTTTAGAGTTTTCGCGGCGAATACGGTTTACACCGTCAACTAGTTTAACTTCGGCTACTTCACTTAGCGGAACTTCAGCGCCAGTAGGTGTAATAATACGCACACTTGCAATGTCACTTATTGAGTTACGTTCGTCTTCTGGGTAGCGGATCATGACTTTAATTTCTTCGCCTTCACGCAATATTCGCTGCGCTTCTAAGCCGTAGTAACTAAAGCTTACTTGCGATGCGACATCAGCAAGCGTTAAACCCATGCTGTAAGCGAGTGGTTTTAAATCAAGTTGTACTTCGTCAGTGGCGCTTTGCATTGAGTCGTTTACGTCGCCAACACCTTCGATTGTTTGTAATTTGGCTTTTAATTTACCTGCCACTTCTTTTAGTTCGTCAGCATTTTTGCCTTCAAGTTTAAAGCTAACGTCGCCATCATCTCGACCGCCATTCATTATACTGTCTTGAATGGTCATGGTCTTAACGCCAGGTAAAGCGGGCATTTGTTCGCGCCATAATGCACTTAGGGCAAAGGTGTCGATAGGACGCAAATCAGGCTCTACTAAAATGGCCATAATGTTTGCTTGCGTTCTGCCGCGCAGACTTACCGATAAATCGCGGATCATCGGTTTACCGTATTGCTCTTGTAATTGTTGATCGACCTTTAACAAAACGCCTTCTATTTTACGTGCGGTTTCAAGCGTTGCTTGCTCAGACGAAGCAAGGTTCATTTCTATATCAATACGCGGAAAGTCGTGCGGTATTTTAGGGTTTGGTACAAATTTAACTAAACCACCTGCAAACATACCTGCGCTTACAATAAGCAAACACATAAAGCCAACAATTACGGTATAGCGATAGTGAATACAGCGGCCAACAAAAGGAAGGTAGTAGTTGTTCACAAAGCCTTTTAAGCCACTATCAATCACCATACGTAAGCGGTGTAATAGATTTTTAGGATTTGGTTTACGTGGGTTCATTGCTGCAATGTGCGCAGGTAAAATAAGCTTTGATTCTATGAGTGAAAAAATCAAACATAAAATAATAACGCCACCAATTGCCTTAGAAAAAGCAGCGCCAGGGCCTGTTGCCATTGTTTGTGGTAAAAATGCCGCAATGGTCGTTAGTACACCAAAGGTTGCTGGCATCGCAACACGTTTAACACCACGTACAACATTATCAAGAGTGTGGCCGTACTTTTCAATTTCGGCGCTGGCTGACTCGCCCACAACTATGGCGTCATCAACAACAATCCCGAGTACAAGTATAAAGGCAAAAAGAGAGGCTAGGTTAATAGTTACGTCTAAAAAGCCAATAGGCATAAACAAAAAGGCGCCTAAAAACGAAACCGGTAAGCCCATCATTACCCAAAATGCTAAGCGTAGCGGTAAAAATAGTGCCAGCACTATCATTACTAACAAGCCACCCCAAATCATGTTATCGACCATCATATCGAGTCGACCTTCAAGGTAGTAGGTTAAATCAACAATAGGGGAGAGCTTAACGCCTGCAGGTAAAAGTGGCTCTTTAGTGGCCATGTAGCTTTTAAGGACTTTTGCTACATCGGTAATGTCTTGATCTTTTGATGCGTTAACTTCAAACGAGAGTGAATTTTTACCATTGTATTTTGAATACTGTAAGCCTTCTTCAAAGCCATCATTAATAGTTGCAACATCGCCTAAGTAAATTTGTGCGCCATCAGCAAGGGTAATAAGTGGGAGCCTTTCAAACTCAAAGCCACGGTAGGCTTGTTTTTCTACACGCATCGAAATATAACCGTTTTCAGAGCGTATTTGCCCCGCCGACATATTTGCCGAAAAGCTTTGCACAGCGCCTGCAATATCTCTAAATGTTAAGCCATATTCGCGCAGTTTATCTGGGCTGACTTCTATACCAATTTCGTACTCTAAACCGCCGTTAAAATTAACCAGGTTAACGTGAGGCAGCGCTTGTAACTCATCTTTTATATCGTTGCCAAGCTCTTTTAACTGGTAGTTACTCATGTCGCCATAAAGCGCGAGTATCATTACCTCTTGCTCAAACTTATCACGGCGAACAACAGGGCGTTCCATTCCTGCAGGAAAGGTATTTATTGAATCAACTTGTACTTTAATTTCATCAAGTACTTCTTGTGGATTGTATTGCTCTTCTATTTCAATCCACGCTTGAGAAAAACCACGATTAGAGTAGGTAATTAGGCGTTTAATGCCTTCAAGACCTTCAAGGTTTTCTTCAACTTTAATCGTAATTCCTTCTTCAACCTCTTGCGGGGCAGCCCCAGGATAAACTGCTTGTACGCTTATCCAGTTGCTTTCAAATTGTGGGAACATTTGTTTGCGAATGGTCATCGCCATTAAAAGACCGCCCACTAATATAAATATCATTAGTAGGTTGGCAGCAACGGGATTTCGGGCAAACCATGCTATTAACCCTGTTTCACGAGTGTTCATGATTATTCCTCTTTCAGCGCAAGTTGAGTTACATCAGTTTTATCAGGCGCAATATCTTCAACTTTTACTGCCATACCTTCAGTTGGATACTCAAGCGCTGAGGTAACAATTTGCTCGCCATTTTTTAGCCCTTGGCTGGCTATAATCATGCCGTTTTGTTCGCGTATAATATTGAGAGTTTTAAACGATAATGTTAAATCGTCATTTAAAATTACAATTTTATTATCTTTAACTAAGTGGTGCGCAACAATAATTGCGTTATCAAGCGGGCGACCTTCAATGGTAGCATTAATGTACGAACCAAAACGAAGAGGGCGCGTTTTATCGCCGTAAGGTGTTGCCAGTTGTGCTACCAAATAGCTCATGCGGCTTGTTTGATCAACCACACCTTCGGTGCGAATTACTTTGGCTTGCCACATTGTTTGCTTACCCGCGTATTCTGCGTTAAATGTAACATTTGAGCCTACGCCGCCATTTTTTAAATATTGCAGTTCTTGGTCGGCAACGGGTAAACGTACCTCTGCAACTGAGGTTGCACTCAATGCACCAAAACTATTACCTGGGTTTACTACTGAACCTAAGCTAATTGTGCGCTCGTTAATAATGGCATCGTACGGGGCTTTAATATAAGTACGTTCAAGGTTGCGGCTTGCACGTTTAACACTTGCTTGAGCAGAGCGGTAACGCGCGAGCTTTTCGGCCAGTTGTGGTTTACGTAAATAAAGCTCTGATGCAATAGCATCGCTAGAGTCGGATTTAATACGTTCCCATTCTGCTTTCGCTACATGCGCTTGTGCGCGTTCTATTTCAAGTGCTGAGCTTGCTTGAGCTAAACCTGCTTGCGCTTCGATAAAGTCAGCCTCGTAATCATTTGCATCAATTCGTGCTAAAATATCGCCTTGCTTTACAAACGCGCCTTCAACAAATTGATCTGATACCGAAATAACTTGCCCACTTACTTGTGCTATTAATTCGGTACGATCTTTTGGTTTTACTATGCCGTACGATTTAACATCGAGCGTTATAGAATCTAAGAGTATGCTTTGGGTCGCAACTAAAGGTCGAATGTCTTGCTCAGGCTTTTCTTCTGGTGGCTTTTTCATGGCCATAAAGGCGAAAGCTAAAGCAATACCGCCTGCTAAAACTGCAATTGGGAGTATTATTTGTTTTGTAGTAGCCACAAGGCATTCCTTCATAATTGGTGGTGACAGAGCAATAATACGCAATAAAGTGTTTACAAGGCGTTTTAAGATGTAACAAAGCATTACATATGTGTATTGCAACTTAGCGTGTGGCTAATTACGTTCTTAAAAAGGAATAAAAGTAAGTGTTTTTTATACAGAGGATATTATGAAAACAGAATCAATGACTTGCAGATTAGGCTGCGGTGCATGCTGTATTGCGCCAAGTATTAGCTCCCCAATACCAGGAATGCCAAACGGTAAAAAGGCCGGAGAGCGCTGTATTCAGCTAGATGAACGTAATTTATGTAAGTTATTTGGTGATTCAAGCCGACCTAAAGTATGTAGTGATTTTAGCGCCACGCTTGATGTGTGCGGGTCAACAAATGCACAAGCTCTAGCGCTTATTACAGAGCTTGAAGAGCTAACTTAATCCTCGTTTTTAATACACATCTATTTACAATATATTATTAATAAAAATCTTCATAAGGTTATTAAAAGCAGTCGTTAATTTATTTAATGGCGAAATATTAGACATATTTAATTTTGTTGCTAATATAGG
>NZ_WTKW01000305.1:0-4958 GCF_011378745.1 Pseudoalteromonas sp. Z1A6 | reverse complement strand
GCTTAATTTGAAATTTAAAGAGTAAAAACTCGTTTAGTCAAAAAATGTTCGAAAGAGCATTGGATCAAGCTGTATTTGTTCGTTATTTGTGCATATGAATGTAACTTGAATAGTTTTATCACACAATGCGTCTAAAACATGATAAAAACACGTATCTAAATTCAATTAAGCAATCACAATGAAGTTAATCTTAAAATTAATTGCCGGTATTGTGGCCGGTATCTTAGTCGGACTGTATGTACCTATCACTGGTGTTGAACTTTTATTTACAGTAAAAGAGCTGATTGGTCAAATTATCTCCTTTACCATCCCTCTTATCATTTTATTTTTTATTGCATCGGGTATTGCTGGCCTACCAAAAGGGTCTGGTCACTTACTTGGTAAAACAGTAGGGTTTGCTTACAGCTCTACCATTATTGCAGGTACGCTTGCATTTTTATTAGTAAGTGCTGTTATACCTTTTTTAAGTGGTGGCATTACATTTGAAGCAGAAGTTGCTACTGAAATAGGTAGTTTTATTGATTTAGAAATTCCACCTCTGATGGGTGTAATGACCGCATTAGTGACTGCTTTTGTATTTGGTATAGGCATGAGCCAACTAGAACTTGATACGCTTAAAAAGGTGTCTGATCAGGGTCGTGATGTAGTGGACGGGTTATTATCGAAAGTAATTATTCCAGCTTTACCATTTTACATTGCTGGCGTATTTGCCGAAATGACGGTGGCAGGCACTGTGGTAGATACGTTGCAAACATTTGGTGTAGTACTAATTGCAGCGCTTGTTATGCATTGGTTATGGTTAAGCGTTTTATATATAGCGACAGGTATATTGTTAAAACGTAATCCAATCGAATTAGTTAAAAATATGCTACCAGCTTACTTTACAGCGTTAGGTACTATGTCAAGTGCAGCAACGATTCCAGTATCGCTTCAATCAAGTAAAGCAAATAACGTTAAAGAAGATGTAGCTAACTTTACAGTGCCACTTTGCGCGACTATTCACTTATCTGGCTCAACTATCACTATAGTAACCTGTGCAATGGCTGTTATGTTTTTATCGCCAAGCATGGAAGTTCCTTCATTAATGGGTATGCTACCGTTTATTATGATGTTAGGTGTAGTAATGATTGCAGCACCGGGTGCGCCAGGTGGTGCAGTCATGTCGGCGCTTGGTTTATTAACAAGCATGCTTGGGTTTAATGAAGGTGCTGTTGCATTAATGATTGCACTTTATTTAGCACAAGATAGCTTTGGTACTGCGTGTAATGTAACGGGTGATGGTATCATTGCGTTATGGGTTGACAGATTTAGCGAAAAATCGTCATCTTAAACTATTAGAGCGAGGCAATAATATTAATTATTGTTTCGCTTTATGTATGTTACTGTGGCAAATTAATTTAATTAAATTGCATGTTGTTAGGTAAGTGAGGATGTTCCATTGATTAATGTACTTTTAGTTGATGACCATGAACTTGTACGAACAGGAATCAAGCGTATTCTTGATGACGTACGAGGGTTTAAAGTAATTGGCGAAGCTAAAACTGGCGAAGAGGCTGTACAGTTTTGTCGTCAGCATGCGCCAAACATAGTATTAATGGATATGAATATGCCAGGCATGGGCGGATTAGAAGCGACTAAAAAGATTTGTCGTTACTGCCCAGATGTAAAAATTATTGTGCTTACTGTTAATTGTGAAGACCCGTTTCCGAGCAAGGTAATGCAAATTGGTGCACATGGCTTTTTAACTAAAGGTGCAGGTTCTGATGAAATGGTTCGTGCCATTCGTTGTGTTCATGCTGGTCAGCGTTACATTGCACCTGAAATTGCACAGCAGATAGCGCTTGCACAAGTGACAGGCCGCACAGATGAAAACCCTTTTCAGAGTTTATCTGAGCGCGAACTGCAAATTATGCTTATGATCACCAAAGGTGAAAAAGCACAAAATATAGCTGAACGCTTAAATCTAAGCTCTAAAACAGTAAATAGCTATCGTTACCGTATGTTTGAAAAGTTAAATGTAGGTGGTGATGTTGAGCTTACCCATTTAGCTATTCGTCATAAAATGATTGATATAGACGTTTCGTACTAACTATAATTTATGTCTGAATTCGATCACGTACATTTTCTCAAAACGCTATCAAGTGAGCCGGGCGTATACCGCATGCTTGATAGTGACAACCAAGTTATTTATGTTGGTAAAGCAAAGCATCTAAAAAAGCGTGTGAGCAGTTACTTTAGAAGTAACATTACCGATAGCAAAACACGCGTTTTAGTGAGTAATATTTGTAACATTGAAGTCACCCTCACCAATACTGAAACCGAAGCGCTGCTGCTAGAAAATAATCTAATAAAAAAATATCAGCCTCGGTACAACATATTATTACGCGACGATAAGTCGTACCCCTATATTTTACTCACTAGCCATAAACACCCTCGTTTAGCATTTCATCGTGGCAGTCGTAAAATTAAAGGTGAGTACTTTGGGCCTTTCCCAAGCGCAGGAGCGGTATCTGAAAGCTTGCGGTTAATGCAAAAAATATTTCCTGTTCGTCAATGTGAAGATGCTTATTACCGCGCAAGAAGTCGCCCGTGTCTGCAATATCAACTTAAACGTTGCTCAGCTCCATGTGTAAATAAAGTAACTGATGATGATTACAGTGAGCAAGTTGACTATGTTCGTAAATTTTTAACGGGTAAATCTCACGAAGTTATTGCTGATTTAATAAAAAAAATGGAAGCAGCCAGCCTGCAATTAAACTTTGAATTGGCGGCAAAAGTTCGCGACCAAATAATGCTACTTCGTAAAATGCAGGAGCAACAGTCTATTTCTGGTAACTTTGCAGAAATGGATGTTGTCGGTTTTGCGCATTTAAACGGGTTAAACGGCATTCATTTATTAATGATCCGCGATCATAAAGTACTGGGTAGTAAAACCTATTTTCCAAAAGTACCTAAAGATTCGAGTGAGCAAGAAATATTGACTTCATTTTTAGGACAGTACTATTTAGCGCCAGGAGCAACAGGGCGTATTGCAAAAGAAATCATATTACCGTTTGAAATAGAAGAGAGCGGGGCACTCGGCGAAGCGCTTACACAAATAAGTGAGCGCAAAGTAATCCTTAAAGTGGTCACTCGTGGTGAGCGTGCGCAATACTTACAACTGGCCAATAAAAATGCATTAAACAGTATTGCGGTTAAACAAAGTACCCAAGACTCTATTAATAAACGTTATGCACAATTAAAAGCAACACTGCGACTTGACGATATTACCCGAATGGAGTGTTTTGATATAAGCCACACCATGGGGGAGAACACCGTTGCAAGTTGTGTTGTATTTGACTCACAAGGCCCAAATACAAAAGAGTATAGGCGCTACAACGTAACAGGTATTACAGGTGGCGATGATTATGCTGCAATGGAATTTGCACTTAACAAGCGCTATAACAAGTTAGTAGACGAAGACAAAATTCCAGACGTTATCTTTATTGATGGCGGTAAGGGGCAGTTAGGACGCGCTGAGCAGTACTTTTCTAATTGGCCGCACACTAAAATGCCTTTATTAGTCGGTGTTGCAAAAGGAACGAGTCGTAAACCCGGTCTTGAAACACTATTGATTGACGGTGGACGCAAAACCATTCCGATGGATTCAGATGCGCCTGCGCTTCATTTGATTCAGCATATACGTGATGAGTCTCACCGTTTTGCTATTGCAGGGCATCGTAATAAACGACAAAAACAACGTACACAATCACTACTAGAAGAAATAAATGGAGTAGGTTCTAAGCGTCGCCAAACATTATTAAAATATTTAGGGGGCATGCAGGGTGTAAAAGCTGCTAATATAGAACAGTTAAAGAAAGTTCCTGGGATCAGCCCTGACATGGCTGAGAAGATATTTAACCATTTGCATGACAAGGGCTAGCCCTACATGCGAATATAGCAAAAAAGACATATCCAAGTAGTTATGTGGAATATTCCAAACACACTCACAACATTTAGACTTTTTCTTATCCCCGTTTTTTTGGTGATATTTTATTTGCCTTATAGCTGGGCTTTTTTTGCTGCCGCCTTTATTTTTTGGCTTGCATCGATCACCGATATATTAGACGGTTATTTGGCAAGAAAGCTTGAGCAATCAACTCCTTTTGGTGCTTTTTTAGATCCTGTTGCTGACAAAGTAATGGTATGTGCTGCACTTGTAGCGTTATCTGATCAGTACCAGTCAATGTATATGACAATACCTGCTCTTATTATAATAAGCCGTGAAATTATCATATCTGCACTTCGTGAATGGATGGCAGAGCAGGGTAAGCGTGGTAATGTAGCTGTATCAAATATGGGTAAAATAAAGACGGCTGCACAAATGTTAGCCATTATCGGTTTGATTTGGCAATATGATACGTGGATGAACTATTTAAGTTTTGGACTACTGTACATTGCGACCTTTTTAACCTTGAGTTCTATGATGCAATATTTACGTGCAGCATGGGGTGAATTGACTAAAAATTAACTCTAAATGTATAATAACGCACCGTTTTAGATAAAAAACAAGCAAACAGTTCAAAACTAGCATTTTTTGTATTGACGCGTTTAATAATCTCTGTAGAATGCGTCCGTGTTGAGAGGGCATAGCCCCCGAGATAAACAAAACGGTAATTAATCAGTTACCTGAATGTTCACATAAATCATCATGTGTTAATTCAAATAACTGATAAATAAAATGCGGTACTAGCTCAGTTGGTAGAGCGCGACCTTGCCAAGGTCGAGGTCACGAGTTCGAGCCTCGTGTACCGCTCCAAGTTTATCTCAAGGTTATTACTCCAGTATTGGGGCGGAATGGCAGAGTGGCCATGCACCGGATTGCAAATCCGTTTACCTCGGTTCGACTCCGGGTTCCGCCTCCATTTCAACACTCCACACGCTTTAATTAGCAAACTCGATGCCCGAGTGGTGGAATT
>NZ_WTKW01000304.1:0-4980 GCF_011378745.1 Pseudoalteromonas sp. Z1A6 | reverse complement strand
TTTTTATATCCAGAATTTAGGGTTAAATAATACCGTGTTTTCATAACCTGCTGAGCAAACCCAATCAGTATGAAAATTGTATTGCCCTTCATTATTGTGTTGTGTGTCGAGAGTCATCTATTGGGCATTGACCAATCATTGAAACCTCACCAGAATTTGACTCTTTCTCTAGTTTTACTTTAAAGCCCCATAACCTGTAAAGATGCTTAAGTACTTCCTCGTGCGAGTTTGCTAAAGGAATGTTGTTATGAGGTACGTAGCGTAGGGTTAGTGAACGGTCACCTCTAATATCAACGTCATATACTTGAATGTTAGGCTCATGATTACTCAAGTTGTACTGCGCTGAGAGCGCTTCTCTTACAGCTTTATAGCCGTTGTCGTTATGTATTGCGCCAATTTCTAAATGGGGATTATTAGTATGATCAATAATAGTAAATAATTTAAAATCACGAATTAACTTAGGCGATAAAAACTGGCTAATAAAACTCTCATCTTTAAAGTTTTCCATTGCAAAATGCAGTGTATCTAGCCAATTACTGCCTGCATATTCAGGAAACCAGCGTTTATCTTCTTCAGTTGGGTGTTCACATATTCTGCGAATATCCACCATCATATTAAAGCCTAAAGCATATGGGTTAATGCCTGAATAATATTTACTGTTATAAGGTGGCTGATAAACTACGTTGGTATGGCTTTGTAAAAACTCTAACATGAAAGAGTCGGTGAGCTTTCCCTCATCATATAAGTGATTAAGGATGGTGTAATGCCAAAATGTTGCCCAGCCTTCGTTCATTACTTGAGTTTGTTTTTGTGGGTAAAAGTATTGCGAAATTTTACGAACAATACGTATAACTTCACGTTGCCAAGAATCGAGTAATGGGGCATTTTTTTCAATAAAATACAAAATATTTTCTTGGGGTTCAGAAGGAAAATGGCGTACTTTCTTTTTGGTTTCTTGCTGTTGCTCAGGAATAGTCCGCCATAATTCATTTACTTGCGATTGAAGGTAGTCTTCACGCTCTTGTTGGCGTTTTTGTTCTTCAAATAACGATATTTGTTGTGGACGTTTGTAGCGATCGACTCCGTAATTCATTAATGCATGACATGAGTCGAGCAGGGCTTCTACTTGTGTAATACCGTGCTTTTCTTCACAGCGGCTTATGTAGTTTTTAGCAAATACCAAGTAATCAATAATTGAGCCAGCATCGGTCCAGGTTTTAAATAAGTAATTACCTTTAAAAAATGAGTTATGTCCGTAACATGCGTGCGCCATTACAAGCGCTTGCATAGGTAAGGTATTTTCTTCCATTAAGTACGCAATACAAGGGTCTGAATTTATCACTATTTCGTAAGCAAGACCCATTTGTCCGCGCTTATAATTTTGCTCTGTTTGAATGAACTTTTTACCGTAAGACCAATGGCTGTAACCAATAGGCATGCCAACGCTTGAGTAAGCATCCATCATTTGCTCTGCGGTTATCACTTCAATTTGATTAGGGTAGGTGTCTAATCTGTAATGTTCTGCAACACGGGCAATTTCACTTTGGTACTCATCTAATAAATCAAAGGTCCAATCTGGGCCATCACTCAATCGTTTATCATTCATAATGCTACCTCGCTTTTGGCTATGCAGAGTTTTGCTGTTGACGACCTTTTTTAAATAGCTCCCTAAAAATTGGGTAAATATCTTCAACGCTTTGAATATGCTGTATGGCGAAATTATTATGGCTGTGTGTTATAGATTCATATTCGCGCCATAGGCTTTGATGAGCACGAGTGGTTATTTCAATATAAGCAAAATAGCGTACTGCGCTTAAAAGCTTATTACGCAAAATTTCACCACACTGCGGCGTGTCATCCGCCCAGTTATCGCCATCAGAGGCTTGTGCGGCGTATACATTCCACTCATTTGCGTGGTAACGCTCTTTTATTATTTCGTTCATTAATTTAAGAGCGCTTGAAACAATAGTGCCGCCAGTTTCTTGGGAATAAAAAAACTCTTGCTCGTCTACTTCTTTTGCTTGTGTGTGGTGGCGAATATAAACAACTTCAATGTCTTTATAGCTGCGCGTTAAAAATTGATAGAGCAAAATATAAAAACGCTTTGCCATGTCTTTTGTTGGCTGATCCATTGAGCCTGACACATCCATAATACAAAACATCACGGCTTTGCTGGTGGGGTGAGGGCGCTTTTCGTAATTACGAAAACGTAAATCGTAGTTATCAATAAATGGAACCGACTTAATTTGCACTTTTAATGCTGCAATTTCTTTTTGTAATAAAGCAATTGCCGCTTTATCGTTATGTGGACCAGCAAGCAGCAGAGCAAGTTGTTCTTCGAGCTCTTTTAAACGGCGTTTTTTACCTGCACTCATGGCAACACGCCGTGCAAGCGAGCCTTGTAATGAGCGGACAATATCAATATTGCTAGGCATACCATCACTACAAAACCCTGCGCGATGGGTTTTCATTTGCACTAACTTATCAAGCTGGTTCTCTCGTAAGTTAGGAAGTTCTAAATCTTCAAACAGTAAATCAAGGTATTCATCTTTTGATATCGAAAATACAAATTCATCTTGCCCTTCGCCCGAATCGCTGGCGTCACCTTCACCGGCACCGCCGCTTTGTCCGCCTGTAGGGCGCTCAATTTTATCACCTGTAGAAAACTGATCGTTACCAGGGTGAATTTGTTCTCTATTCCCGCCTTGCCCTTGATGAAACGTGGGTTCGCTGATATCGCGCTGTGGAATAGAAATACTCTCACCAGAGCTTGAATCGGTAACGCTGCGCTTGTTAATCGCATCTGAAACCGCTTCTTTAATTTGCTTTTTATAGCGCCTAATAAAGCGCTGGCGATTAAGCGTACTTTTATTTTTTCCGTTTAAACGCCTATCTATAAAATGCGCCATATTGACCTCCTATATACTACGACTATGAAGGTTATTGCGATTTTCTAACCCGTAAATACCACTCAGAAAGCAAGCGAACTTGTTTTTGTGTATAGCCTTTTTCGACCATACGGTTCACAAAGTCTTCGTGCTTTTGCTGATCCTCAGCAGACGTTTTAGTATTAAACGAAATTACGGGGAGTAAATCTTCGGTATTAGAGAACATTTTTTTCTCAATCACCGTGCGTAGTTTTTCGTAGCTTGTCCATAGTGGGTTTTTACCGTTGTTATGCGCACGGGCACGCAATACAAAGTTCACTATTTCATTACGGAAATCTTTAGGGTTAGAAATACCTGCTGGCTTTTCTATTTTTTCAAGTTCGGCATTAAGTGCCTCACGGTCAAATAGTTGTCCCGTATCAGGGTCGCGATATTCTTGGTCTTGTATCCAAAAGTCTGCATAAATAACATAACGGTCAAAAATGTTTTGTCCGTATTCTGAATACGATTCTAAATAAGCGGTTTGCAGTTCTTTACCTATAAACTCTACATATTGCGGAATTAAATAGCCTTTTAGAAAGCTTAAATAGCGCTCTTCTATTTCGCTTGAAAATTGTTCGCGCTCTATTTGTTGCTCAAGCACATAGAACAAATGCACCGGATTTGCAGCAACCTCAGTGGTATCAAAGTTAAACACGCGGGATAAAATTTTAAACGCAAAGCGAGTAGAGAGCCCCGTCATGCCTTCATCAACACCTGCGTAATCACGGTACTCTTGATACGATTTTGCTTTAGGGTCGGTGTCTTTTAGAGTTTCGCCATCGTATACCCGCATTTTTGAATAGATACTTGAATTTTCTGGCTCTTTTAAACGTGATAGCGTCGTAAATTGCGCCAATGTTTTAAGTGTACCTGGTGCGCATGGCGCGTTGTATAGCTCGCTGTGCTCAAGTAATTTGTCGTAAATTTTAATTTCTTCAGTTACACGTAAACAGTAAGGTACTTTTACAATATAAACACGGTCTAAAAATGCTTCGTTGTTTTTATTGTTTTTAAAAGTTTGCCACTCAGATTCATTAGAGTGAGCGAGGATCATGCCATTAAAGGGCAGAGCACTAATGCCTTCTGTGCCGTTGTAGTTACCCTCTTGTGTTGCGGTAAGTAAAGGATGCAGCACTTTAATAGGTGCTTTAAACATTTCTACAAATTCCATCAGCCCTTGGTTAGCTAAACATAAAGAGCCAGAGTAGGCGTATGCATCAGGATCGTTTTGGGCAAAGTGCTCAAGCTGGCGAATATCGACCTTACCCACTAGCGCCGAAATATCTTGGTTGTTTTCATCTCCTGGTTCGGTTTTGGCAATGCCTATTTGGTTTAAAATTGAGGGGTAGCGCTTAACCACTCTAAACTGGCTAATATCACCATTGAATTCTTTTAAGCGTTTGCCAGCCCAAGGGGACATAATGGTTTTTAAGTAGCGCGGTTTAATACCGTATTCTTGCTTAAGTACGTCGGCGTCCTCTATTGGGTCAAATAATGCAAGAGGATGGTCGTTTACCGGAGAGCCTTTAATTGAATAAATAGGCACTTGTTGCATTAAATATTTTAGTTTTTCAGCAATGGATGATTTACCCCCACCAACAGGCCCAAGTAAATAAAGCACTTGTTTGCATTCTTCAAGCCCTTGGGCTGCGTGTTTTAAATAAGAGACTATTTGCTCAATGGCGTCTTCCATACCATAAAAATCAGCAAAGGCAGGGTAGCGTGCAACTACTCTATTAGAAAATAACCGGCTTAGTCGTGCATCCGTTGCGGTATCTACCATGTTTGGTTCGCCAATTGCCATGAGTAGGCGTTCTGGTGCGCTGGCGTAGGCAGACTTATCGGTTTTACAAATCTCAAGAAATTCAGCGATACTGTATTCTTCTTCCTGTGCCGCTTCGTATCGTGCTTGGTAATGCTCAAAAATCGTCATAATAACCTCCGAAACCCGCTGTAAAAAGGTGCTTACCTTTTAAAGTCTAGTCACGAATCTGTATTTTTGTGCAATAAAATTAAAAATTTAAGTGAAAAAAGATCATGTTACTAAAAG
>NZ_WTKW01000303.1:0-4984 GCF_011378745.1 Pseudoalteromonas sp. Z1A6 | reverse complement strand
ATTTATAATGCGCTATTTTTTTAACCTATTAATAAATATATAAAAATAATAATGGTCTAGTATCTGCATTTAACTCCCAGACGCATTGTATGCAAAGGAGTAACTATGTCAGAGGCCAATATTGTGGATATAACCCCGTTTTTAGCAAAACACCAACTGCCTTTAAAGTATCAATATTTGAGTGAGCAATATTTTGTTCCACTTGCGCATGACATCCTCGAATCTAAAAAAACAAATACTCCTATTTTTGTTGCCATAAATGGATGCCAAGGCTCAGGAAAAACAACACTCGCTGATTTTTTAGTTACCTGGTTTTCTAAAAACACACCGCTTAACAGTGTTGCATTGTCGATTGATGACTTTTATTTAGCAAAACAAGCACGTACTGAGCTTGCCAAAGATGTACATCCTCTTTTTACTACTCGCGGAGTACCGGGCACTCACGACGTAGCTTTAATGAATAGCACAATAACTAATTTACTGGCAGGAGAGGTAAACGTACCGCTTCCACGTTTTAATAAACACGAAGACGACTGCGTGCCAGCAAGTGATTGGCTAACAAACGAAAAGCCAGTTGATATTGTTATTTTAGAAGGGTGGTGTGTAGGCAGTGAGCCACAACCGCTGTTTTCATTGAGTGAGCCGCTTAACGAGTTAGAGCAACAATTTGATAAAGAGGGCGTTTGGCGCCGCTGTATAAATAGCTGTTTGGCAAACGAATACAAAGCCGTTTTTAACCTAATTGATTATACCGTTATGCTAAAAGCACCGAGTTTTAGTGATGTTTTTACATGGCGGCAAGAGCAAGAACAAAAGCTAATAGCCAAAAAAGGTGAAGGCTCAGGCACCATGACTAACGAGCAATTGGTGTATTTTATTTCTCATTTTGAGCGCATTACGCGTGAGAACTTAAACACACTGAGTGCTAAAGCAAACGCTTTAATTGAACTTGATAGCAATCGCGATATTAGCGGTATGCACCTAACAAGTGATGACACCCTTCAACCTATTATTTTTACAGATTTGGACGGTACATTACTCGATCACGCCGATTACAATACAAATAATATCAGTGAGTTATTACAGCAGCTGCAAAATGCGCATATTCCTGTGGTGTTTAATACCAGCAAAACTTTTTGCGAAGTTATAGAGCTTAAAAACGATTTAAATATTCAACAGCCTTTTATTGTTGAAAACGGTGCAGCGGTATTTATTCCAGAAGACTATTTTGAATTAAAGCCAATTGGTTGTAAAAAAGTAGGCGCGTACTGGTGTTATGCAATGGCAAAGCCGTTATCGAGTTTATTAAAGGACTTAAATACTTTAAAGGCGGATTACAAAGCGCATTACAAATTGTTTAGTGACTTATCGAGTGAGCAAATATCAGAGCTTACTGGTCTTAGCGATGCACAAGCAAGACGCGCACAAACTCGCGATTATTCAGACCCTCTTTATTGGTATGGCAACGACGAATTACTCACAGCCTTTGTAAACGATGTTGAAGCACTCGGCTACGATATAAAAATTGGTGGGCGCTTCATTCATATTGCCAAAAATACCGATAAAAGCGCTGCACAGCAGTGGTTAGTTAAACAGTTTACCCATCATTTCAGAAAGCCTCTCACGGTCATTGCACTTGGTGATAGCGATAACGATAAGCAAATGTTAGAGCATGCAAATATCGCCATTATTATCGCTAATCCGGCGAGTAAAAAACCGGTTAAATTGTCGCACAATAAAGCACGATACTCTCAATCGCCAGCACCGCTGGGCTGGATTGAAGAAATAACATCGTTGCCGTGCATTAGCATTATTTTAAGTATTTCTGAGGAGCAAACATCTCATGGCTGATTTTTATCAAAATGGCATTATTACAACATTACATAATATTGCCGACAGACCAATAGAAGATCTAGAAAAAGAGCTACTTACTTTTAGCAAGCAGCGCCCAATGGGATTAATACTTCCTTCGTTATTTAGTGAACTTGAAGGCCCTGCGCTGCAAAATATAGTTAGCGAGTTGCGTGAAGTACCGTATTTGTCACAAATTACTATAGGCTTAGATAGAGCCGACGAAGCACAGTACCGCCATGCACTTGGTTTTTTTAAAGAGCTAAACCAAAACCACAAAGTATTATGGAACGACGGCCCACGCTTACAAGCACTTGATAAAGAATTACAAGAGCTAGGCGTTGCACCGCGTGAGCTTGGTAAAGGCCGTAACGTGTGGTACTGCATGGGCTATAAATTAGCAACAGCAGAGGTGGAATCTATTGCGCTGCATGATTGTGATATTTTAACCTACGACAGAAGCTTACTTGCTCGCTTAATTTACCCCGTTGCGCATCCGCGTTTTAACTATGAATTTTGTAAAGGGTTTTACCCGCGTACTGCGAATGGCAAAATTAATGGCCGTGTATCGCGCTTATTAGTAACGCCTTTGCTTCGCTCCTTTAAAACAATTTTAGGCAATACCGACTACCTTGAATATATGGACTCTTTTAGGTACCCACTTGCAGGTGAGTTTTCGTTTAGACGCGATGTTTTAAACGATATTCGCATTCCAAGTGACTGGGGCCTTGAAATAGGCGTACTGAGTGAAATGTATCGTAATTACTCCCATAACCGCTTATGCCAAGTAGATATTGCAGATAATTACGATCATAAGCACCAAGAACTTTCACTTGATGACCAAAGTGCAGGTTTGTCTAAAATGTCGATTGATATTACTAAGGCATTGTTTAGAAAGCTGGCAACTCAAGGTGTCACTTTTACCAGCGAAACAATTCGCTCACTAAAAGCAACGTACTACCGTATCGGTCTAGATTTTATTGAAACCTATCACAACGATGCGTTAATGAACGGGCTAACGCTTGATGTACACCAAGAAGAAAAAGCAGTAGAAATGTTTGCACAAAATATTATGGAAGCAGGCCAACACTTTTTAGAAAACCCAATGGAAGCGCCATTTGTACCAAGTTGGAACCGTGTTGTATCAGCAATGCCAGACGTACTTGAGCGCTTAAAAGAAGCCGTAGAACTAGATAACGAAGAATATAGTTAACCTGTACGCAGGTTAACTAGCCTATAAGTCTAAATAATAAATATTAGGGGCGCATGTGATTTCAGTTAGCGAATTATTTTTACAACGAGTAGAGCAACATCTTCATATTATTTATGAGGGTGTTGAGCTGCCTTTATCGGTTACTGAGCTTGCTCAGCAACTCATTAAAATTATATTAGGTAGCAATGCACTGCGCGACCCGACACCCCATACAAACCGATGGGATGAACAAGATATAGTATTGATTGCTTATGGCGATTCTATTATTAAACACGATGATAGTGAATTTGCCGTATCGAGCCCAATGGAGGCACCGCTTAAAACACTACACCGGTTTATAAAAGAGCAATGTGATATGCAGTTAAATGCGCTGCATATATTGCCATTTTACCCGTATAGCTCAGATGAAGGCTTTGCCGTAATGAACTACGTGCAAGTGAATGAGTCGTTAGGTGATTGGGGAGATATTCAAAACATCGCTAAAGACGTAAAGTTAATGGCAGATTTAGTTATTAACCATTGCTCAAGCAGAAGCGTATGGTTTGAGAACTTTTTAAACGATTTACACCCTGGTAAAGACTACTTTAAAACAGCCAGCTTAACGGATGATTTAAGCCAAGTTGTACGCCCGCGAACCTCATCGTTATTAAATACTGTAACAACGCCAAGCGGTGAAAAGCACGTATGGTGTACGTTTAGTCACGATCAGGTTGATTTTGACTTTGGCAATCCTGATGTACTTAAAGAGTTTGTGGGAATAATTAGGCATTATTTAGACAATGGCGTACGTTTATTTAGACTCGATGCGGTTGCATTTTTGTGGAAACAGCTTAATACAAGTTGTATTAACTTGCCGCAAACACATGAAGCCGTAAGGCTCATGCGAACGCTTATTGAGCACGCAGAGCCCAGCGTAGTTATAATTACCGAAACCAATATTCCAAACCAAGAAAACCTATCGTACTTTGGTAACGCTAACGAAGCGCACAGTATTTATAACTTTGCATTGCCGCCATTGTTGCTACACACATTACTTAGCGGCGATAGCACAGCAATTAAACATTGGATGATGAGTATGCCGCCTGCGCAAAATGGTACTGCATACTTTAACTTTATAGCCTCGCACGATGGAATAGGACTCAGACCAATTGAAGGTTTACTACAACCTAGCGAAGTGGCCTCATTAGTAAGTACCACTATGCAATTTGGTGGTCGGGTATCTATGCGTACCAGTAACGATGGTACACATACACCGTATGAGCTAAACATTGCTTTATTTGATGCACTGCAAGGAACGCACAATGGCCCAGATAAGTTTGGCCTTGAGCGGTTTATGTGTGCCCACGCGATTATGTTTGCACTTGAAGGCATACCAGGGCTTTATATTCATAGTTTGTTGGGTACAACTAACGACTATGACCGATTTGAAAATTCACAGCATAACCGCGCTATAAACCGCCATCGCTGGCAAGAGTCAAAGCTATTAGCGGCCATTGGCGAAAAGTATAGCCATCATCATAAAGTGTTTAACGGCATAAAAAGCTTATTGGCAGTACGTAAAAAACAGGGGGCTTTTCATCCTAACGCTACTCAGTTTACGCTGCATTTAGCAGGTGGGTTGTTTGGTTTTTGGAGACAAAGCATTGACAGGCGCCAAAGTATATTTTGTGTTTATAACATTAGCGATAAACCACAAACACTCACATTGGCCGACTTAAACTTAATTAACACCCAAAAGTGGTTTGATTTGGTGGCAAATAAAACGATTGAAGAAAGCCAATTAACGATAGAGCTAGAACCATACCAAAGCGTGTGGCTGAGTAATATTAAATAAGACCTATTAAAAAGGCTCGCACTGCGAGCCTTTGTTTTAACTAGGGCGTGTTGATCTTTGTGGATTGAAATTTGTTCAATCTAGGG
>NZ_WTKW01000302.1:0-4991 GCF_011378745.1 Pseudoalteromonas sp. Z1A6 | reverse complement strand
CTTTACAGTTTTTATCTATTCGTATTTTGTTACAAAATAATTGTATTTTTCAATCTAAAAAACTAAGTGAGCATCACCCTAAAAATACGGTACTTGGTCGCTAATTTATTGAAGCTAACTGGTATATTTGTCAAAGTACGCTCACAAAATTATATTAGGACTAACAATGAAAAAAATAGGTCTTACGCTAAGTGCTTTTGTATTGCCGTTCGCAATATCGAGTGCAGCTATGGCGTCTTCGGTTGAGCAAACAAAAGGTTCTTTTGTTGATAAATTTCGTCAATTAGACGAAGCACTTCCTACACCCAATGTTTATCGTAGTGCCGCTGGCGAACCAGGTGAAAAATACTGGCAGCAACGTGTAAATTACGATATTGATGTGAAGCTAGATGAAAAAAAGCACCGCATTACTGGTAGTCAAAGCATTGAATATAAAAATAACTCACCACATACGCTTAAATATTTATGGTTACAGTTAGATCAAAATATTTTTAAAAGCGATTCTATTGCCGAAACAACAAAAACATTTAAAAGCACTTTAGAAAGCCTACCAGCTCAAAAGCCCGCTAAATTAAGTTTAGGTGAATTACGTCGCCAGCAATTTATGAGCGACAACGAACTGGGTTATACAATCAGTGGCGTAAAAGATGACGATGGTAAAGAACTACGCGTAACTGTAGTTGATACCTTAATGCGCATCGATTTAAACGAGCCATTAAAACCAGGTAAAGAAGTAGAATTTAGCATGAACTTTGCCTTCAACATTGTTGAAGAAGATGCAGTGGGTGCACGTTCTGGTTACGAGCACTTTGAAGAAGACGGCAACGACATATTCTTAATTGCTCAGTGGTTTCCTCGTTTAGCGGCTTATACCGATTACGAAGCATGGACAAACAAGCCGTTTTTAGGCTCAGGTGAGTTTACGCTTGAGTTTGGTGATTACGATGTTGAGATTACTGTTCCGGCAGATCACATTGTATCGGCAACAGGTAAACTTGATAACGCGAGCAAAGTACTTACGAGTACTCAGCGTAAACGTTTAAAGCAAGCCGAAACATCTAAGCGTCCTGTGTTTATTGTTAACGCAGAAGAAGCGCTAGAAAACGAAAAAGAAGGCACCGACAAAACTAAAACGTGGCACTTTAAAGCGCAAAACGTACGTGACTTTGCTTGGGCGTCGTCTCGTAAGTTTATGTGGGATGCAAAGGGTTATCAGCAAGGTGGTGACGTTCAACCTTTAGTTATGGCAATGTCGTTCTTCCCTAAAGAAGGTGGTGACTTATGGGAGAAGTACTCAACTGAAGCGGTAGTACACACAATGGAAGTGTACTCTAAGTATTCTTTTGACTACCCATACCCAACTGCGCAATCGGTAAATGGCCCTGTTGGCGGTATGGAATACCCAATGATTACCTTTAACGGCCCGCGTACTAAGTTACAAGATGATGGTACACGTACTTATTCTCAAGCTGAAAAGCGCTTTTTACTTGGCGTAGTTATTCATGAAGTGGGTCATATTTACTTTCCAATGATTGTTAACTCAGATGAGCGCCAATGGACGTGGATGGATGAAGGCTTAAATAGCTTTTTAGATGGCGTTGCTGGTCGTGAATGGGATCCTACTATTCCTTGGGGTGTTGAGCCTCGCGATATAGTGAGCTACATGAAGTCTGAAAACCAAGTACCTGTTATGACTCAGTCAGACAGTGTATTACGCTTAGGTCCTAATGCTTATACTAAACCTGCAGCAGCCCTTAATATTTTACGTGAAGTAATTTTAGGCCGTGACTTATTCGACTTTGCATTTAAAGAGTATGCTCAGCGCTGGAAATACAAGCGCCCTACTCCAGCTGATTTTTTCCGTACAATGGAAGAAGCCTCTGGTGTTGATTTAGATTGGTTTTGGCGTGGCTGGTTTTACACCACAGACCATGTAGATATCTCTTTAGATAAAGTATATCAACTACGTTTAGACACTAAAAACCCTGATATTGATTACAGCCGTTTACGTGATATTGAAGCAGACAAACCTACTTCATTATTTGTTGAGCGTAACCGCGCACAAGGTAAAAAAACATGGGTTGAGAAAAACTCTGATGTTACCGATTTTTATGACGAAAACGACCGTTTTACTGTAACCAATAAAGAACGTAACTCGTACAATAAGTTTTTAAAAGGCTTAGAGCCGTGGGAGCGTAAAACGCTTGAGCGTGCTTTAGAAGAAGATAAAAACTATTACGTTATGGAATTTTCAAACCTTGGTGGTTTGGTAATGCCTATTTTATTAGAGCTAACATATGAAGATGGCACTAAAGAAGAGCGCTATATTCCTGCTGAAATTTGGCGTCGTAATTATAAAAACGTTCAGAAGCTGATTGTTACCGATAAAAACAAACCGCTTGTATCAGTTACTGTCGATCCAGGCTGGGAAACAGCTGACGTAGATGTTGAAAACAATAACTACCCTCGTCGTATTATTCCTTCACGTATTGAAGTATTTAAAAAGGAAAAGAGTAAAGCTAAAGTAAGTCGCGATATCATGCAAGATATTAAAACTGAGCTTAAAACTGATGAGAAGAAAGACGAAAAGGATGACGGTGAGGAGCAGCAATAATGCGCTTTTTGCTTATTATTGTTTGCCTTTTAGTTGCTGCGCCAAGTATGGCGCATCAACTAAAGTCGTCAGTTACAACCGTGCTTTTTAATAAACGAACGCATAATGTTGAATTAATGCATCGCTTTTATTTACATGATACCGAACACGCCGTAGGAACATTGTTTAAAGGCAAAATTGATATTATTAGTAATAAAGCCGACCAACAACGTTTTGCTAAGTATGTTGAATCGCATGTTGCTCTACAAACATTAAGTGGTGAGCCTTTAGCGCTTAACTTTGTGGGAGCACAAGTTGATGGTAAGTTTTTTTGGGTTTACCAAGAAGCACCAATTCCTGAAAATATTGAAGGAATTAAAATGAGTAATGGCGCACTTCGTGATTTATGGCCATCTCAGGTAAATATGGTAAACGTTGAGGGCAAAGGTAAGATTAAAACTTTAAACTTTGCTCAAGATGATACTTGGCTCGAAGCCCGCTTTGAGCAAAATTAATATTTAAAACTTCCCCAACCGACGCGCACAGCAGTTGTTTATGTGCGCGTTTTCTTCATACGTTTAAACTGCGTTCATGTTTGATCTGTTATTTGTAAATTTACGTAAAATTTATGAGTTCAATTTGTATATTTACCTTTTTTTGCGCATGATATATCAAGCACTTAAATTACTTTGTTATCAATAGATTGATAATGGTGCGTATTAATATTTAAATATAGTTAGTTTCATTTATCCCTTTGTATTTACCGGCCTAGGGCATAAGCAGTAGAGAATTTTATGTTTAAATTTCATTTAGTAATAACTAAATTCAGGGAATGATATGACTACTCAGGTTGAGGCTATTTTTGGAGTGATTTTTGATTTAGATGGAACATTGGTTTCATCAGAATTAGATTTTGCATTAATAAAGGCCCAAATAGGTTGCCCTTGCGAGCAAGACTTACTTGATTACATTGCTCAGTTGCCCTCACCGTATATGCGTGAAGAGGCAATGAATATAGTTCACCAACACGAATTAATAGATGCACAACATGCCAGTATATTACCTGGTGTGAGTGAAGCTATTCATGCTTTAAAGTCTAAAAATATTCCGATGGCGATTGTTACTCGCAATTTTGATAAAGCAGCGGCAATTAAATTACAAAATAATCCACTTCCTATCAGCACGGTTTTAACGCGAAGTGATGCACCAGCAAAACCCGACCCGAGCGCTTTAAATGCCATTGCTACACTTTGGAACATTAACGCCAGAAATTTACTTTATGTAGGCGATTACCTTTACGATATTCAAGCTGCGCATAATGCAAACATGCGAGCATGTTTATATGCTCCTGAGTCAACGCCAGCCTATGCAGACCAAGCTGATTACGTTTTACATGACTTTGTTGAATTAGTGACATTGGTTGAAAGTTATTCTAAAAAAATAGAATTATGTTAAATAGCGTGCTATTAAATTTATTCTGAAATAAGTATGTAGTTATAAAAGTTTTTATTAATCAAGTTTTGCCCATTGCGGAGCTAGCCCAATACGTTTTGAATTGGTAAAATACCGCAAAACGTAACGTATTCATTAGGGGCACAAAATGGGCAGAGCATTTGTAGTTCGTCAAAGTTCTATGATCAAAACAGCCAATGCAAAAACAAAAGTAAACTCAAAGTATGGTAAAGAGATTTACGTTGCAGCAAAAAGTGGTGATCCCGATCCCGAAGTAAATCAAACACTACGCCGTCTAATCGAAAAAGCTAAAAAAGACCAAGTACCAGCACACGTTATTGAAAAAGCAATTGAAAAAGCAGCCGGTGGCGCAGGGGAAGATTACTCTGTTGCCCGTTACGAAGGCTATGGTCCTGGTAATTGCATGGTTATAGTTGACTGTTTAACTGATAATCCGAACCGTACAATTAAAGATGTACGCTTACCGTTTACTAAAACAGACTCAAAAATTGGTACTCCTGGCTGCGTAGCACATATGTTTGATCATTATGCGGTACTTGGCTTTGCGGGTGATGACGACGAAATAGTATTAGAAGCATTAATGATGGCTGATGTTGATGTTAGCGATGTTGAAGCCGAGGACGGTAAAGTGTCGGTATTTGCACCGCCAACAGAATACTTTAAAGCTAAAACAGCCCTTGAAGACGCATTTGAAGGCATTAACTTTGAAGTAGACGAAATTACGTTTATTCCTCAAGTTAATATTGAAATTGAAGACGAAGAAGTTATTGCTAACTTTGATAAGTTTATAAATATGCTTGAAGATTGTGACGATGTACAAAATATTTATCACAATGCCATTGTAAAAAATTAGATTTAATTAGCTAAAGCTTTAAAAAGCGTGTTTTGTGTATGCAAAACACGCTTTTTTACGTTTGAATAAATG
>NZ_WTKW01000301.1:0-5040 GCF_011378745.1 Pseudoalteromonas sp. Z1A6 | reverse complement strand
ATTCGTCACCGGTTTTTTTATAAATAAAATATTCCAAAAGGTTAATTAATAATGCAAACGCCAGTCATTCTAATCGTAGAAGATGAAGACGTAACTCGACTGAACCTAGTTAGTTTATTTGAAGCTGAAGGGTACAAAGTTATTGAAGCCATTGATGGCGATGATATGCATGACAAGCTTACAAATAACGATGACGTTAATCTTGTAGTTATGGATATCAACCTTCCTGGTAAAAACGGTCTTATTTTAGCCCGTGAATTACGCCAAAAGCGTAAAGTAGGTCTTATATTCCTAACGGGTCGTGACAACGATGTTGACCGTATTTTAGGTCTTGAAATTGGCGCAGATGACTACGTTACTAAGCCATTCAACCCGCGTGAATTAACTATTAGAGCTCGCAACCTTATTACTCGTACTGCTTTAGGCGGTGAAGAGTCAGCACTAGAAACAAATGGTGTTATTACGTTTAACGGTTGGGAACTTGATGAAAATAGCCGCTGTCTTACTTCTCCAAATGGCGACGCTAAACGTTTACCAAAAGGTGAGTACAGAGCACTTCGTTTAATGCTTGATTCTCCAGGTCGTATTTTTAGTCGTGAGCAATTAATCAAGCACATGACAGGCCGTGAGCTTCGCGCAAATGACCGTACTGTTGATGTTACTATTCGTCGCATTCGTAAGCATTTTGAAAGTGATAACTCAACGTCAGAGTTAATCAGCACCATCCATGGTGAAGGTTACCGTTTCATTGGTAAAATTGACGCTTAATTAGAGCTAATTAGTTTTACTCTAATTGCTGTAAAAATAAATGAAGGGCTTTTTGTCCTTCATTTATTTTATCTGCTAAAACATCTAACCACTGCTTTAACATTTCATCAGATTCATCAATCGCACCATGCTCCATTATTTTGGCATGAAGCTGCACATCATTTAAACCTACCGATCCAGCCGCACCTTTAAGTTTATGCGCTACTGATTCATACTCTTCTCTATCGCCAGTATTTAATGAGGTAAGTAATTCTTGCTGATATTGTGGACTTAGCTTTTCGAATAACTGACTACTGCGTCTAAATACAACTAAGCCCATCGAATTTACAAAGTCTTCTATTGTTTCAATATCTAATAAGTGTGCATCAATGCCCTCTAGCGCCTCTTCACTTACTTTTAGCTGTGGCTCTGTGCACTCACTTTGCTTAATGCCAAATAAGTCAGCCAGCATTTTATCAAGCTTGACTGTGTTAATTGGTTTAGCCAACGCACCTTGTATTGATATACCTTCAAGCTCTTTTTCAGCACTGCGTACATTGGCAGTTAAAGCAACAATAGGTAATTTATCAAAGTGGCTATCTGAGCGTATTTGTTTAGCAACCACGTCACCGTTTATATCTGGCAATTGCATATCGAGTAGTACTAAATCTAAGTCATCTTCGGTTTCGACAAACGAGAGCGCATCTTCACCGGTTTCAGCCCATAACACTTCATGGCCTCGTTGCTCTAATAGATTTGTAGCAATTTCGGCGTTAAGAGGCACATCTTCTACTAGTAGAATATACAAACCACGGCCAACATAACTTTGCTCTGTTGGTGCAACACATAAACTAAGCGGTATTTGCACTGTAAAACAACTTCCTTCGCCTTCAGTACTATTTACCGTAATTATTCCTTTCATTGCACTTACAAGTGCCTTAGTTACAGCTAAACCAATACCTGAACCTATTGCGTTAGTGCCTTTTAAATCCGGCGCTTTGTAATACATATCAAATATATGGGCAAGCTGCTCTGGTGGAATACCTTGACCGGTATCTAGTACCTTAATAACTAACCATGGGCCTTCTACACGATTTTCTCTGCTGCATTCGAGTGTTACTTTGCCTTGCTGAGTAAACTTAACGGCGTTGTTAATTAAGTTCCAAACAACTTGGCGTAATCGAGTCGGATCGAGCTGCGCGTAAACATCAAGTATGCCATTGCGCTTAATATCAAACTCAAGCTCTTTTTGCTCAGCTATTAAGCCTGCAAAATTAACTACATCGTTTATAAAGTCTGACACATTAATAGAATTGGTTGCTATATCGAGCTGATCTCTATCTATTTTATCTAAATCTATAATATCGTTAAAAATATTACCGAGTGTTTCAGCACTCGAAAAAATAGTATTGCCCCAACTACGCTGCTGCTTATTAAGCTCTGTATCTAATAACATACGCGTTAAACCAACAATGCCATTTAAAGGAGTACGTAGTTCATGGCTCAGCGTAGCAATAAACTTACCTTTGTCTTTATAGGCAGTTTCGAGTGCCTGTGCTGCTTCTTTACGGCTAGTGATATCACGACCAAAACCCAGTAAACCAATGTAGTCACCGTCATCATTTATAAAAGGTAATTTACGCAGCTCAAACCAACGTGTTTCACCATTTACTTCATAGCCTACATCTATAGTTAGTGCTTTATGGCTTTGCTCTACTTCTTTATCGGTTGCCAAAACTTCAGCTAAAAAATGACTTGGGAATATCTGCTCAACCGTTTTTCCTATTAGCTCACTACTTGATTTTCCCATTACCTCTTCAAACATTTTATTACAGCCGGCAAATACACCGTTGTTATCGCGGTAATAAAATAAATCGGGAGATGAATCAACGATTGAGCGTTGCAACATACTTTGTTGGGCAAGTTCTTGTTGTGTTTTTTTACGCTCAGCAATTTCTCGGCGCAGCTCTTCAATAGCGCGATGCTTGGCATGAAACGCCATTTTACGCTCATCAATTTCAATATTTAAACGACTAATGTTGTCTTTTAGGGTTTGGTTTAAGAGCTTTTCCTGCTTGGTTGCGCTATCTAAATAAGCATACGAGGCATCTAATTGACGAATTGAATTAAGTAATACACTTATAATTAAAGGAGAAACTACAGCCGTAAAAAATACCACAGCCAAAATATCAACAAGGTGTAATTCGCCTATCGCAACATAATAAAACATGCTCGATAAAATAAGAGATACAGTTAAAAATAAAGTGTAACAAATAGCTGCGGTTTTAAATTCACCAAATCGCGTTATTGAGCTGGAAAGTACCCGAGCCCAAGGGCTCAAAGAATAATCGGTCATACGTAATTTTATCTCTTAGCTGTGTGCTTAAATATAAAGAAGGCAATGCGCATGTATAAACATACCATTTTCCCAGATTTTAGCATTTTTCTCCTACCACTACCCATGTTGTGCGATAAAAACAGAATTTTTCATGTTTGATTTTGCTCATCTCTTAAACTCATCATTTCAGCAATAAATTATTTAGTGTAAAATGCCCCGCTTTATTATCTCCAAAATACGAGTAGCGCACATGCAAACCAATATGCCAGATATAGCAGACACTGCACCCGCTTTACAAACAGGTAAATTAGACTGGGTTGGCATGGGCGAAATCGAACTGCCATTTATTTTTGAGTCACGAGACTTATCTCCAGTTACAGTAAATGCCAAAGCTCGTGCATTTGTAAATTTGCATAAAGAAGATGCCAAAGGCATTCATATGTCACGTCTATTTTTAGCACTTGACCTGCTTTCGACTGAGCAGCAAGTCAATCCGCAAACAATAGCGCAAGCACTCGATACCTTTATAACTAGCCACGAAGGGCTGAGCGATAAAGCACAAATTGAATTTAAATTTGAACTACCGCTACGCCGTAAGTCACTATTAAGTGGTAAAGCAGGCTGGAAAAGCTACCCAGTTGTACTTACCAGTACAATTGAAAATAACATTATTAGCTACGAGCTAACCGTAGATGTTACCTATTCTTCAACGTGCCCTTGCTCTGCAGCACTTGCACGCCAGCTTATACAAAACGCGTTTAACGAAAAGTTTAACCAAGAAACCTTAAGCCAAAAAGATGTGCACGAATGGCTAGGCACTACACAAGGCATAGTCGCTACACCTCACTCGCAGCGCTCTATTGCCAACGTAAAAGTAAAGCTTGATAGCAATATTCAAGAATTTGACGTAGTGACTCTAATAAATACCCTCGAAGCTGAACTTAAAACGCCTGTACAAGCGGCAGTAAAACGCGAAGACGAGCAAGAATTTGCCCGTTTAAATGGTCAAAACCTGATGTTTTGTGAAGATGCTGCACGTAAAATTAAAGCTTTATTAGAAACAGATAATTACAGCGATTACTGGCTGCAAATAAACCATTATGAATCACTCCATGCACACGATGCTGTAGCTATTGCGGTTAAAGGTATTGAAGGTGGATACAAAGCTTAATAGCTACATAGTTTTAGCTTTTATAAACAGTTGGTAATTATTTTATAACTCATACTTTTTAGGCACGTAAATTGCTTTATTTGAGCAGTGTCAATTTGTTGTTATGGAGTTACCGTATGGAATTCGCTTTATTATTAATTCTAGTATTAGTTGTCGGGGCTTCTGTTGTTGCGTCAAAATTTAATGACGATGGCGGAAACCCGTATCCTTTTACCCGCAAGCAAACTGTTTTTACGCAGGTTGAGGGCGCTTTTTTAAATCTTCTCGAGCGTGCTGTAGGCGATCAATATAAAATTGTTAGTCGCGTTAAGCTAATTGACGTTATTGACTGTAAGCAAGGTCTTTCTATTAAATCTAAACGTGCTGCTTTAGCTAAAGCTAAAAATAAGCAACTCGACTTTGTATTAATCGATAAAGAAAAACTAACTATTGTTGCGGCCGTTGACCTAGTTAACAATGCCAATAAAGATGGCCACAAAGCTCAACGCGACTGGTTTGTAAACGGTGCACTAGAGTCTGCGGGCATTCCACATATTCGTATGAAAGTTAAATCGGGCTACCGTCCATCAGAAGTGCGCGATGCAATTATGTTTAAACTTGGTAAGCCTGCAGCAACACAAACGCAGCGTCCTGTTCGTAATCGCTCACACAAGCCAGCGGTACTTTCACCTTCTCAAGCCAAAGCACAAACAACTGCTTTAGCTGAAATTTAAAAACCAAATTAAATACTCTCCTAAAAAGTATTTAAAGCGAGCTCATAAACAAGCTCGCTTTTTTGTTTTTT
>NZ_WTKW01000300.1:0-5044 GCF_011378745.1 Pseudoalteromonas sp. Z1A6 | reverse complement strand
CCTTTTTTAATTACTAAAATTCATTTTTTGGAGTAGATAAGCTCAATATTAACGATTTTACTACGATTTAACGTTATTTTATAGCGTTGGTAGAGTGTTTTATCTTCCTCAGTTAGCACAAGCACCATGTTAAGTTGATAGCGCCGTTCAACCGCCTGCTTAGAAATTTTATTACTATCTAAATGATATAACTTCCCTTCACCACGCTTTAAATAACGCGCAAATGGTGCAAGACTAAATTGCAGTGTTTGTTGCAGTGTATCGTAACCGGGTAAAAATTCTTTTGCACTAACACGTGTCTCACTTGCAAAGTGTAACCACTGCGCGGCTTGTTTATTTTGCTGACGACGCTTTGAAAAAATAGATCTAACTTCTTTAGGTATTTTTTTAAAGCGTGTGTATTCAAGCCAAATTAGCTGACTCGCTATTTTGTCTTTGGTAATACTATTTTTAAAACTAAATCGCCACTTAGGTCGCCCTTGTACAATAGCTCGCCAGATCATACGTGTAATGTCTTCTTTAAATATTTCACGTAGTCCGTAAATGACCCCCAAAATTAAAATAAGCGTCGCGGTGACTTCAGTAAACGTTGAGCGGGCATTAAGTATCACAACCATCACAAATGCCATGATAACAGCTGTTACAGTGCCTTTAACTAATCGTTTAAGGTAGCTGTTAAGAAAACGCGTTTGGCGCTGTAATATAACGCCATGCTCAATTAAACGTTGTAACAAGCGCATTTTATTTGTTATTCGATTTGCGTCTTGCATGGTGGTTTCAGAATTATAGTTTTTGTCTGCTCGGTACGTATTTTCGTTTTTACAAAACTGCAGTAAATCGTTACGCTCTTTTGCATAATCGCTACTACGTGGGCCTTCATCTAAAAGCTTTAAAAATGATTGCTCGACATGCCAACTTAAATAGTTGTCAGCATTGGTAAAAAATGGAAGTAGTTTTTCGTCATCTGGCGTGTAGCGACGCAGCTTTTTTAAAAGTCCTTCACTTTGTTCATATACTTCGTTAGCGCGTTTATAAAAGTCTTCTGCTTCATCAATTTTTAACGCGTCTTTAATGTCGGCATCAAGGGCTAAACGCACTTGGTAACAAAATAAATTAAGGTTTTGACGGTAATCTTGCTGCTCACCTTTGTTTTTACTAACAAAACGGCTTCGTACTAATGGCAAGTGTATATTGTTAGCATTGTAGGCTAAATGCGATTTAAAGTGGTTATTAAAGTAAGATTCTTCGGTAAGCGTTTGCGGATTAATCCCCATTTCATTAGGGATAGAAAAATACAGATCTATGCGCTGTTCAGAACGAGGAGTTAGCTCTGGTTCAATGACAAAAGATAAGTTTTCATCTTGTTTTAACAATCAGTTCTCCTTCTAAAATATCGTTTTAGTGTACTTGTCTCCTTTGTTTTGTTCAATAAAAAAGGCTCAGTAAATACTGAGCCTTAATACGATTAATGTGCTAGTTAAAACTTGTAGTTTACACTTGCAAAAACACGTGAACCAATTACATCATAAACTTCTGGAACAGTACCCATATCGTTACCACCTAATACTTTCTCAGGCTCTTTATCGAAAATGTTGTTCATGCCACCAGTAAATCGTAATGCATCATTCAAGTTGTAGCTCATTGAAATATCGTGGTAAATAACGTTGTCAGTACTAAAGTTTTCACCGTAGTAGTCACCATCCATTCCACGAAGGAATCTTGCGTTATAAAGGATATTTAATGAATCAGTTAGATCGTAATTAACTGAAAGGTTAGACTTTATTTTAGAGTAACCACCGATGTTGCCATCAATAGTACCTGTGTAATTAATGTCATCTTCTTCAAACTTAATTAAATAAGTTGTATCAAGGTTTATACGGTAGTTATCTGCAGAGTAGCTAATATTCCAATCAACACCTGACGTTTCTTGAGAACCTACGTTAGTTAGTGCTGAACTTAGGTTAGATAAGTCACCAGATTGTGTGATGTTTACTGATGAACATGATTCTGAGTCACCTGCAAAACAGCTATTCATTTCGTTTTGAACATCTAAGCGAGTAATCGCATTAGTAATATCAAACTTCCAGTAATCTAGAGTTGTTGATAAACCGTCAGCTACTTCCCAAACCATACCAAAAGTGAAAGAGCGACTTTCTTCGGCTTTAAGATCGTTATCACTTGTGTAGTTTACAAGTATTTGAGCATCTTGTTCGTTGCCCCATGGATCAGCTAGGTAATCGTACGAACCTGAGTTACCACCAAACAGTTCCGATACGTTTGGTGCTCTAAAGCCAGTAGCTAATACAGAACGAACCATAAACTCTTCAGTTACATTCCACGTTGCACCAAGTTTCCACGTTGTTTCGCCACCAAAGGTAGAGTAGTTATCGTAGCGAGCAGCACCTTCAAGGGTAACAGTCTCTAATACCGGCATAGATGTTTCAAAGTAGATAGACTGTACTGAGAAATCACCTTCAGTTGGATCTTGTTGTGCAGCTGTGCTCTCACCAAGCTGAGTAATTAGATCTGGTGTGTAGTAACCACTTTCAAAGCGGTTTTCTACACCGATTGCGTAACCAATATCACTTTCTGTTACTGCGCTATAACCAGCTGAAAGAATAAATTGCTCGTTACCACCTTCGTTTGACTCAGTATAAATTGAATCGTTAGATGTTAATAAGCTACGATCTAAAGAATCACCGCTGAACCAAAGAGCTTGGTTTGCATAAATGCTTTCTTCAACTCGACTTGCATTAATTGAGTTTTGAACTTTATCTTTTGAGTCATTACGGCCGTAAGTTGCACTTACATCCCAGCTTGCATCGTTATCTAATAAACCTTGTAATGCAACAGATACACGGTAAGTGTCAGTTTCTTGCTCATAAATACGAGGACCAGCATCAACCATTCTTCTTCTGTACTCTAAAGAGTCAACAAGATCGCCTGTATCTGCGTCACGGAAGCTATCTGTGTAAGTTGAATCCAAGCTAGAAGTACTTAAATCAATACTTGCTGGTTGTGGTGCAAGTTGTTGATTAGATTCACGACGTGTATACATCAAATCAACATTAAATGTAGTGTCTGAGTCTAGCTCTTTGTCAAAACTAGTAAATAAGCTGTATAGCTCATTCGGTGTTTGAGCATAGCTTGATGTTGTGAAGTCGTATGAAGTAGTTCTATCTGCAAAAACACCATTACCCTGGTAAGTTCTGCCGCCCAGTGTTCCTTCAGGGATAAATGAAGACTCGCCAGGCTCTACAAAACGACGATCCGACTGAATTACTTCACCACGGTTTGAGTATTGAGCACCAACAACTAAGTTGCCATCGGCAATATTCATTCCGTGTAATAAACTAACACCGTAGTTATTGCCATCACCTTTTGTAGTGCGGCTGCCTTCAACGTTTAACTCTGAACCTTCAAAATCTTTCTTTGTTATGATGTTAACAACACCAGCAATAGCATCAGAGCCATATACTGCAGACGCGCCGTCTTTTAAGATTTCGATAGATTTGATCATTGCTACAGGAATGGTATTTAAATCAACAGAAGAATCTGCGCCGGTACCTGAAGAAACCATACGACGACCGTTTAGGAGTACTAACGTACGTTGTGAACCCATACCACGTAAGTTTACTGTTGCTGAACCGCCAGAACCATTATTACTTGAAGCGCCTAAGCTAATACCAGCAGCTGATGGCTGAGTAGAAAGTATGTCAGCAACAGATGTGAAACCACTTTTTGCAATGAAGTCATCACCGATAACTGTGATTGGGCTTGCTGTTTCCATATCAGTACGGTTAATACGAGAGCCCGTCACCTGAATTTTTTCAATTGATGTAGCTGCTTCGTCAGCCGCTAAAACTTGCACACTTGAGAACATTGGTATTGCTGCAATTACAGCTAAGCCAAGAGTTGATTTTTTCATGAAAGAACCCTACTTGTTGAAGTTTACCTTTATTGGTAATGCTCACTTGTTATAAGAATAGTGAGTCAGATGGGCAACTTAGGCGCCTTTAACTGAACGAAAACTTAACGCCAGTGCGTTTTTTATCAACCAACAAAATAGAAAAACTCTTTTGGGGACATACGTTACAACTTGTTTCATTGCTAACTAATAAATACACTTAAATATCAATAGCATAAACAATTTAAGATACTTAAATAACACAGTTGAAACCAAACTGGTCAACTTTGTAATTCAATGTAACTAATCGAATCATGTACCAAATTCAGATAAATTAACAAGTTAATCACAGCAAATTATTAAAACCGCAAAACTAAATGTTAATTACTAACCGAATTTACCCATGTTTGGTGCTTAAATAGCTTTATTTGACTACTTTGCGGTTTTTTTGATTAGACTTTTTGTTCAGCCACAATTAAAACTGTGTCTTTATTGAATTAGTTTCATATTATAAAAACTTAATTGGCTACTTGATTCAAATAGCAGTTTTAGTGATCTTCTCGCTTGAATAATCGTATGGATAACAATGCAAATTGCTAATGGTAAATGGATTGCATGAAAGTTAGGTATTGAGCCTAATACGTTACATAAAAGGAGTAATTTAGTGTTTGTATTAAAGAGGTTGTATTATCTTTGACTGTTAGCTCTAAATTCCAGAGCATATTTTGCTCAGAACAAATGCCAACCATGGTATTACTCTGCCACAGGCCATCATGTTTTTTAAATTGCTGAGGAATGTAACCCATATACATAGTAATGCCTTTAAGCTTGGCACCTTCAATTGTAAGGTTTGTTGGCAAATCACTAAAAATAGTAAATGGAGTTTCGGGAGAAAGGGTTTTCTCGCTTAACCATACTTTAACATCATTTGAAAAAGTACAAGGCAAATTGGCTGTGCATGTGACATTTTCTAGAAACTTTTCATCTGTATTTTTGGAAAAATCACATGCTGTTAATAAAAAAAATATCGCCGTGAATAAACTTAATCTATATATAAGCATAACAATTTCGCACTAAAGAAAAACAAATTCTAATAATCGCGACTGCAAATAACAAGTGCGAGTGTTACTATTAAGC